>JAUSBK010000002.1 GCA_030652115.1 Coriobacteriia bacterium
GGCGTATCTTTCTCCTGAGGTGATCTGGCGATACTTCATGCGTGGTTCCCCTTGTCTTGGCGGATGCGAGGAACCTGAAGTGTCCCAGATTGCCTCGCCCACCGAAGGTGGGGGTGGTGCACTTAGTATCTGAATTCGCGCTGGCTAACAAGCGCTTCCAGCTGACGCGCCGGAGCGCTCGGCTACACTGTCAGGTATCGGCGCGCAGCTGAAGCGCCGGACGTTAGCTGTATTCGGAGGATCTCGTGAGGGCTGACAGCCACAGCCACATCAACTCGTCCGGCTTTCCGCTGCAGATTGGCCTCGCACACGCGATCAATGCGAGTTGCCACAAGCACGGATGGCACGTCCTCCACACCGAGCACGGTTGGCTGAACCCGGATACCGGCGAGTCTGGATTCATCGATCTTGTGGTGGAGAACCAAGCGGGCACCGTCGTCCTCAACGTGGAGTGCAAGCGTCCGCAAGACGCGACATGGCAGTTCCTGGTGCCAGCTCCCGATGACGGTCCGGAAGGCCGCGCCAAGTTCTGGGCTTCGTACATCTCCAGAGCGGGTGCTCGCACCTTCGACTGGTTGGACTTGCAGTTGCGCCCAGTCTCTTACGAGTCGGCGTTCTGCGTCGTCGCTGGGCAGGACTCGAAGTCCCGGCCAATGCTGGAGCGCGTCGCGGCGCAAGTGGTTGAATCCACTGCGGCACTTGCGCGCGAGGAGGCTCTCCTGCTCGAGCAGCAGGATTCACCTACCCTCAGAACCTACTTCAACGTAATCGCTACGACCGCGAAGCTTGAAGTATGTAAGTTCGATCCCGCAGATGTCGATCTCGATACAGGAACGATCGACGCGGCAAGTAGCGAAGAGGTTCAGTTCATTCGATTTCGCAAGCAGCTCTCCCCGCGTCCCATACTGCCGGAGCGACTGAGCGGCTGGGGCTTCGGGACACTGGCGCGCGCCAAAGAGAACACCGTTCTGGTGGTCCAAGCCAGCAGCTTCTTGGACTTCATCGAACGAATCCATCTGGATCCCAACATTGGCCGGACAATTGCCCGAAACAGCTGACAAGCGCTTCCAGCTGACGCGCAGGAGTCGTCGGCTGGGCTGAGAAGTAGTTGGCGCGCAGCTGAGGCGCCGGACGTTCGATTGACGGGGTGACCGACAGCAAAGTGCCTCAAGTCACACGCAACAACCATTTCGTTCCGCAGGCGTATCTGCGTCGATGGGCTGATGAGTCCGAGTGCGTCTATCGGTATCGGCTGCTCGTTTCGCACAAGCAGGTGCCACTGTGGACCAAGACTGCGGTTCGCGGCCTGGCTAGCAGGCCGCATCTCTACACGCTGCTGGAGGACGACGAAGACGTCGACGCCTTCGAGCGGTGGTTCGAGCAGGAGTTTGAGACGCCAGCTCAGGATGCTATCGACAAGGCGGTGAGCGGCGCACGGTTGCGCCGTCCTGACTGGGAACGGCTGGTTCTCTACTGCCTAGCACAGGACCTGCGGACACCGCGTACATATCACAGAGTGACCTCGCTGTTTGGGGACAAGCTAGGCGGGGTTCTCGAGGACGTCGCTCAACGACTTAAGCGGGACGCTGAGGCCGGCGTCCTGCCGTCGAGGGTAGCCGCGGCGGCCAACTCGCAGCCAGACTCCATGGCAGACGTGATGAGGGTCTCAATCGACCCAGATGCCTATCCGGAACGTGACGAGGGGCAGATCGCAGTGCGGGCGCTTGCGGGCAGGCGACTCTGGCTCAACGAGGTGAAGCGTCTGATTTCCGGCCAGGTCCGCAGTGTTGCGTTGGGTCACGAATGGTCAATCGTTGAGCCGGCAGAGGGATCAACCTGGGTGACAAGTGATCATCCGGTCGTCAGGCTGAACTACTACGGCTCAGATGGAACGTACGATCTGGACGGCGGGTGGGGGCGGCGTAACGGCAACATCGTCATGCCTCTTTCGCCAAGACACATGTTGTACACCCAAGTAGGCGATCGACGGCCCCGCCGGTTCACGTTCAATCGCGACCTAACGGCGCTGTTTCGCAAAGTGCAGGTTGAATCCGCTCTCGACGATGTCTTCGCTGACTCGCCCTCGAGGGACGTAGTCGCGTTTCGCCGCAGGACCGTCGATGCGGATGTCTTCACCCAACGCGAGAAGGCGTGGGCCACGTGGCATGAGGAGCAGAATCGCGCAGAGTCGGAGTTTCGGGCAACGTAGTGGCCGCAATCGAACAAGCGCTTCGAGCAAATGCGCAGGCGGTTGTCGTACTCTGGAAGTCGATGGCGCGCAGCTCAAGCGCAACACGTTCGGAAGAGGGCGAATCGATTCGCGGTCGCGAGTACATACTCTCCAAGCAGCTCGCCTGGGCGCGAGGGCGAGACATCGAACTCGTGGGTAGCAGGGTCGATCGCGGACGCCCATGCTACACTCCGACGCTCGAGCAGAACCTGTTCGCTCCGCTGCTTCCGGATGTCGAAGCGTCCTTCTTGCGTGGTAGCGGTGGCGAACTGGGCGGCGGTCTCAATCCCGGGAAGATGCAGGCGTTGCATTCATCGTCTGCGCTCGGCGTCAATGTGTTCCAGTACTGGATCACGGTTGACGATTCAGCCTCAATCGCAGCGGCCTGCGGCTTGTGCAGACGCGGCTCCGGCGATCCGGAGCGCATCGAATTCGAGGCGCAGTATCCCATCGATGACCGTTTCGCCGTGCCACCCAATCTCGATGTCGTCATCCATAATCGGTCCGGGGCGCGAATCAGGGCACACGCGATCGAGTGCAAGTTCTCGGAGGCCTACGGGTCGCGTGAGCACGCAGGTCTGAAGCCGGCCTACTTGGGGCTTGAATACGTCTGGGGCAAGATACCCGCGCTCCGTGATCTTGCCGTCCGAATCTCACCCACTGACGCCGTGTTCGAACTGCTTCACGGTGCGCAGTTGATCAAGCACATTCTCGGCTTGACACGAGAGTACGGTCACGGACGGTTTCGGTTGCTGTACCTCTGGTACGACGTTCTCGGCCCAGAAGGGGTGGCTCATCGTCGGGATGTGGAGCACTTCGCATCCGCGGCTACCAGTGACGGCGTGCTGTTTCACGCACTAACCTATCAGGAGTTGGTTCTGGGCATGGCTCGCACGTTCGGTGATAAGCACGAGGAGTACGTGCAGTACCTGACTGATCGCTACGTGTAGGTGCCCCTTCCTAGCCGCGGATCGAGCAGAACGCGCACGACTCGTCGGCTAGACTGAGAAGTAGCTGGAGCGCAGCTGAAGCGCCAAGACGTTAGGCGGATTGGTGGTGGCGTGGGGACCAAGGCCCGATTGAAGTTCCTGAATCGAGCGGCACGATTCGACGGAGACATCGAGTTCGTCGACGTCATCTACTCCGCGGTGCTTCATGGCGACCTGACCCCGTCGGCGGACCACCCTCTGTTCCTCCACGTGGAGGCTGCTGCGCACCCCCGACTCTCGAGCCAGAAGATCTCTGAGGGCAACCGGAATCATGTAGTCGGCCACCTTCGCAAGTCGGTCTACGCATCCTACGTCAAGGACCTGTACGAGGACTTCTCGGAGTACCTGGCTGAGATCGTCAATGTCGCCAGAAAGGGCTTCACTCCGCGCCGTATTGCCGCGGGCCACAAGGTCACCCTCGACGCCAACGAGATTCTTGACTGCGGTTCCTGGGAAGGCGTCCTCGACCTTGTCACGGAATCGGTCTTCGATCGACTCGGGAGCATGAGCAACACTCAGCGCATTACTCAGCTGCTTGATGACGTGCTCGGTCTGAACCTGGACGGAGCCATCGTGTCCGCGGCGCAGCCGTACGTGGAGCTCCGCCACCTTCTGGTACACGCGGATGGGGTTGCCACCCCGGAGTTCTGCTCAACCTTCCCCGGGTTTGGGGCGTATGAGAATGAGACCGTAAAGCTCACATCGGCGACAGTCCGGGATGCCAGAGCAGCGGTTACCGCCCTGGTCGAGCACATCGATGCAAGAGCGATTGCCGCTGGGCTTGTCGTGGTCGATGACATGCAGTGAGCGGTGGACAACCGGCTGACAAGCGCCTACAGCTGACGCGCCACGGTGTAGGCTTCGAAGCGAGGTGCTCGGCGCGCAGCTGAAGCGCCGGAGGTTAGGCCTAGTCAGGGGGAGATTTGCACGACTGGGAGGAAGAACTCACGCCGACTCAAAGGCAGGAGATTCGCACGCACATTCGGCACGAGTGGCGGATGGTGCAGCACCTCGACCAGGCACTGATCGACCTCTTCTTCGATGATCTCACGGCTGAATGGTGTATACGGGTCGCGGTGTTGGATTCGCTGCTGATGCACGCCCGTAACCTTCACGGCTTCTTCCTTCGTTCGCCGCGCCTTCGCGGTGACGTTGCAGTATGTCAGATTCTGCCCCGCGAGCTCGGAGGCTGGAAGCCGGATGGCCTCGACACGCTCGCGGCTCATATCGAGGCCATCAACAAGCTTCGTAGTCACTTGACGTACGACATGCTGTCTGATGACCGGTCATGGCCAGCCGGCAAACTCCGTCGTGAGATTGACTCGGCCTTTGAGCAACTGATCTTGGTCCTGCCTGAGAGTGAGCGGGAATTCTGGCAGGCCTGACAAGTGCTTTCAGCTGACGCGCCAGAGTCGTAGGCTGAACTGCAAGGCTTCGGCGCGCAGCTGAAGCACCGGACGTTGGACGGACGGCAGGAGGAGGTCGACCTGGACACCAGTCCGGATTGCATCGATTCCCTGCGCCTCGTCATTCGCGCGTTCAAGCGTCGCGGATCTCGATTGAGAGAGGGCTTTCGTCTGAGTGGCGAGTCCGCGAGCTGCTCACTGAGCATCAGCGCCGGGCCCGAAGGCGCCGCTAGTTCGTTCGACGAGACCGCTGCGCTTTCACGTTACGCCGCGCTGCTGCGCCCTTTCATGGCTCCTGGTTCGGCCGTAGAACTGCACTCGGTGTTAGGCGCCGTTTCCTCGTCGGGCCTCGTTGACCCAGCTGTCTGTTCGTGCCTCGCCTCTGCGCTCGAGGACGCTGACAACAAGTTGTTCATGTCGATGGTCGTCAATGGCAAAGCGTTCTCTTCGAGGGATGTCTACTTCGCATACGCGGAAGGACATCTCTTCGCAGACGACGATGTGGCGAAAGGCGTCCTCGCGCAGTTCTCGATGGCGCCCGCTTGGCACCTGATCCAGTTTCTATTCCACAACGTTTGTCGGCGATACGCCGGGGTAGTGGCCCTGTTCTTGGACGCGGTTCTCGAACTCGAACGGAATCACCCAGAGTTGGCCATCCAGAATGCGGACAGCCCGAGGTGCATCTACTGCCTCCGTGACGACGGAGACTTCGGGCCTGAGGAACATGTGATTCCCGAAGCGTTCGGCATCGATGAACTCATCCTCAATGGTGCCGTTTGCGGCAACTGCAACAACGCGCTGTCGGCGTTGGACCAGCGCCTAGCTGAGTTCGAGCCCCTCGCGCTCTTGCGTGCGGTGAACGTGCCGCTCACGAAGAAGGGCAAGTTTCCGCGTGCGAGTTTTCGCGAATTTGACGTGCAGAAGACAAAGCCGCGCGAGCTTCACTTTCAGGTCAAGCCGGACCAGGATCCATTCGTCTTCGAGGATCTTCCGGACGGCCGGGTTCGCATTCAGATGAAGGCTCACGGTCGCCGGATCTTCGATCCGGTAGGACTCGCTAGATGCCTGTTCAAGATCGGGCTCGGCCTGGTGGCTCACGATGTTGGTGAGACAGCGGCGTGCGCGTCTCGGTACGACGCGGCGCGAGCGTTTATTCTCGGCAACGGGTACTTCCCAAATCACCTGCTACTGTCCACTAAGGTCAAGCCGGATGGCAGAGTGACGGCCGCGTGGAACGACTTCGGTCAGGCAACTATCGTCGCGCTCAGCATCTATGGGGTTCGCTTCGCGTTCAACATCGAGCCGACTCCGTTCGACATGCCACCCGGTGTGGTAGAGCTGAACTTGGATAGCTGTTGGCTCGGTGAACCGGTTGCGAAGCCATAGTCTGTCAGACCCGCGAGGCTGTGCCCGCTCGTCCAACAAAGGCGAGCGGACGGCGAGAGGTAGAATCGACCAGTAGGTCATGGGCCGCCGCTCATGCCTAACACGTTGACGCAGCAGGGGGGCACATGAGAGTAGACGTCTGGGGAACGGTGGCCGACTCTCTTGACTCGTATCTCGGGCTCGATGTGCTGAGCGCGACACTTCCTCATGCCGTGCTGCAGGTAGAAGAGTCCACCTCCCTTGCCCAGATTGTGGCGGAAGTGGAAGTCGAGTTGGGTCTCGCGGATCAGCAGTATAGTGGGCTTACGATCACCTTTGGCCATGAGTTGCATGAACGCTACGGCTCAATGGTCCCTGATTCCCACGGAGACTACTTGACCGTACTGGATGACCGCGGCGCCGTGCGATGGTGGGTTCCCCGCGGAGAGTGGGATTCCATCACCTATCGAAACCTGGTGGATAGTCACCTCGCGGGACTGGTCGACGATCCCAGCGAGATTCGCCTCGTCAAGTCGCATCAGTACGGCAACGGCATCCCGCCCATGGAGTGGGCTCGCTTCTTCGAGGTCCTCGGTTACATTCTCAGCGCTCGCGAGCTAGGCAAGCTCGCGCTCGCAGGAGCGAAGGCTATCAAGGCCCACTTTGATGACTGGCGAGATCGGCGCGCGAAGCCGGAGGACATCTTCCACTTCATCCTTGATCGGCGCAGTTGGGACCGCGATGACCTCGCGAAACGTCTCTCGCTCTCGACAGATGAATCGGAGGGTGTTCTTGAACTGTTCGGCTACTCCTTCGACGAGGAGAGCGAGTTGTTCGTACGTGACGAAGATGGGCGGACGATGCGGTTCCGCAACGAGCTCAAGGATGCGTTCGAGAGGTACGAAGACGACTAGCGGCGCGTCTGACAAGCGCTTCCAGCCGACGCGCAAAGCGCTATCGTTGAGCTGTGAGTCAACGGCGCGCAGCTGAAGCACCGGACGTCAGGCCGACAGGATGGCATGGACGCTGAGAAGCAGTTTCTAGCGGAGCTTGAAGCGTTTCGCGTGGACTCGGAGAGCGCCGCGCAGTTCTTCTACACCTTCCAAGCCATTCACTACATGGCCTCGCAAGACAAACGTCTGCTCACTCGGCTGAACTGGAATCCCATGTTCTGGAACACGACCATGGGCGCCCTGCGAGACTCCTCGCTCAGCGCGCTCGGCCGTGTGTTCGATCAACACGGGGAATCGCACAACATTCGTCGGCTCCTGAAGTTTGCGCAAGACCATCCGCAGGTCTTCAGCAAGTCGGCCTTGAGAGTCCGCAAGCTTGGTGAGATGAAGGATGCACCGGACCGGGTGGACGACTACGTACATGATGCGTATGAGCCAACCGCGGACGACTGGCGGCGTCTCCGGAAGCACGTCGGCAAGTGGGAGGCGGTCTATCGCAGGAACTACCGGGACATCCGTCACAAGGTCGTGGCGCACCGCGAGCGCATCACGGAATTCGAGCGGGCCGATCTCTTCGCCAAGACCAGATACGTCGAACTCGAGAAGGTATGCGCCTTCCTGGATGCATTTCATGAGGCTCTGTGGCAGCTGTATCACAACGGCCGGCGCCCAGTGATCAAGTACCGCAGGTACTCGCTGCGCTCTATGCTCGGCCGCGGGACTAGGACTCGGCGTGGCGCCACGGCGGGAGAGCTTGCCGCGATCGACGCGAAGTCGTTCCTCTCCAGGCTTGTAAGCAGGCATCGCAAGTCTACTGGGGCGGCCTAACAAGCGCTTCCAGCAGAAAGCGCCGCCGTGTGCGGTATGCTCGGGCGGAGTGTGATTGGGGGCGGCGCTTCAGCTGAAGCGCCAAGACGCTAGACAGAACGATGGGGTTCGCGATGAGCACGAGCGATCAGGTGAAGCCGTCACGACCCAACCCCGACGTGCTCGAGATTCTCGATGAGTTCTGGGTGATGTTCCTCAAGAACCGGTCACTGTGCGGCTACCTGCCTCCCAGCGCGATCGGGATGCGGCGCCTGATGCCGGGCTACTACTACGACGGGTCGACTCCATACGAATCCATCATCTTCAAGGAGTCCGTGACCCCGGAGTCCCGGGCGGCGCACAACGCCGTGGCGACTTGGAACAACGAGAACTTCATTCTGCGCCTTTGGGCAATCCTCGAGAGCAACGGATTCACCAAGCCAATTCGCGGCGGCGCAGTGCGAGCTGACCACGTGAGACTGCTCAAGGAACTGCGACAGCACTTCGGGCACGGATCGGGACGCTTTGACCTATCCAAGCCGGAGCACCGTCGGCTCCACCGAGACTTCGCTCGGCTCTTTCCTGATGTCGCCAGCGAAGAACGCATTCCTCTCAGCATCGATACTGTGCTGGAGCCGATGCTTCTCTATTGCCGCGAGTATGTCGCAGCAGTGCTTGCTCTGGGGGATGCGTCTGCGTAGGTTCAAGTTTGTACTGCACCGTCTAGCTCTCTTCTTCTCGTGAAACGCTCCGGGTTTGATAGAGGCACTCACGCTGGGATTGCGCCCCGTACTTGTCGCCCGATTTGTCGCCCAAATACATGGTGACTGTTGGGACTCGTTGGTACCTATTGGGACTCGCCGCAGCTCTGCTGTACCATCGAGTCCCAACGAGTCCCAATAGTCACAAGCACAATCAGGATTCGAATTCCCTTGGGGGCACCACACCTGAGCTGCGGCGACTTCGGTCGCCGCTCCTTATTGCGCGTCATCACGAGCCGTTGGGGCACACTGGAGGCGCACGGCTGCGCGCCAAGAGCGTCTTAATGGCTACTGCGTCGTCCGTCGCCCCCAGCCTCACACTCCCGTGCGATGTATACTCGACTATGTCAGGGGCATGTAGTAAGAACGTCGCAGCCGTCTTGAAGCGGTGGTGTTCCAAGGGCACTTCCGAATCCTTGGGTGGAGGGACGAAGGGAGCGACCGGTGGCACGCACAGTTGATGTTGCGGAATACATCTTGGCCAGTCGCGGTGAGATGACCGCAATGAAGCTTCAGAAGCTGGCCTACTACTCGAAGGCATGGCACCTCGTCTGGGAGGGCAAGTCTCTCTTCCCTGACGATATTGAGGCATGGGCGAATGGGCCCGTAGTTAGGTCTCTCTACGACATGCACAAGGGAATGTTCGTCGTGGTCCCGGGGGTATTCGGCGGCGACGCGACGCAACTGTCTATCGACGAAGTGAGCTCGGTCGACGCCGTGCTGGGCTTCTATGGCGACTACACGCCATTCGACCTCAGTGAACAGACGCACCGCGAAGCTCCTTGGCGGGCCGCTCGGGCAGGGCTTCAGCCCGGCGAGCGTGGTGACAGCGTCATTACCGAAGCATCTATGGCTGAGTACTACGAGTCGTTGTAGTGGCCTCACGCAAGAGTCCGCCTGAGACGGCCCGTCCTGCACAGGCTCTGAAGCGGCCGAAGCTCCCTGCGTCGGAGCGCTTCGTAGACGAGCACATCGCTTGGCGCTTCGAGTACTTCCATAGACAGGGGTCGTTCTTCGGGTGGGATGCCCTCATTGCCAAGGGCGGCTTCGAGCAGTTGATGCTGCACCTTCGAGACTTCGAGGGCATGAACGTCGAACGTCTCTTCCATCACTACACAAGAAAGCCAGGCAAGTACTATGAACCGCCGGACATTGTGCCAAATCCTGATGCCAAGCGGGTGCTTGCGGAACAGTATGATGACCAAGACAGGCTGTACCTGCTCAGACTCTGGGGCAGTTGCCGTCTCTTCGGATTCGTATCGGGAAATGTCTTCAATGTCTTGTGGTGGGACCCTGACCACCTGATTTGGCCGACAGACCCTGACTGATGCGACTCTAGCCGCCGCTCGCCAGTCTGGCTCGTGCCACAGCCCTCGTCTCCGCAAGCGCGCACCTGGAGGTCAAGTGCCAAGCCCAGCTCGGCTTTGTCGGCATCACGCACGCCGGGCTACTCAAGCCGTGCAACCTCACGGAGGACTTCTTCGATTCGATCGAGGCTGACGTCGTCGACGAGATCGAGCCGTCCGGATTCCTCTACGGCCAGTCGACAACATACCAGCGGGTCGACCGCGCTTGCGGCGGGGAGGGGTCTCGCCGCATGGACGAACTCGGCTTCCCGGTCTGCGTTCTCGACAAGACGGGCGCCCGGGCGACCTAGGCGCGATCGGGGAACCTCTCGCTCAGCTTCGTCACACCCCGTAGGGCGGCCGATCCCTAGCTGGCAGCCAGTCGCTGCACGACGTGGCCCGCGCGCTTGAGAAGCACTCCGTGCCTAAGCGCCTGTCGGGACACGATGATCTCATCAAGCTCGAATGCATCGAGGACTTGCAGGTAGGTGGACAAGCCCGCGATCTGCGCCGCATGGTCGAGCAGCTCGGGCGGTACGGTGTCCCCGATAGGCCCCTTGATCTTGGCGGTCTCGGCGGTGAAGGAGTCGACGCGTTCCCTGAGGGCCGAGCGCGGGACGGTCGTTCCGTGCAGGTCGGGGAGTGACACGCGTCGGCCGGTCGTATTGCGGATATACTCTTGGGCGAACTGAGTGATCGAGCTGCCTACGGCGATCGCGATGGCCGGGCGGAACGCGCCGGTCTTCCTGCGGTCGAGGGCCTCGGCCACTGCGTCCGCGAGCGTCTCCGTCGCGTCAGGGATCGACTTCGCTGTCGACCAAGACGCTTCGAGCGCCTTGGTCCCGACCGGTACGCTGAAATGGTCCACCACCCCTAGTGCGCCGACTCGCGGATAGCGTCCGAACGCGACCTCGGTGCTACCTCCGCCCTGGTCGATTGTCACGAATCCCTGCTCGAATCCACAGGTGGATTCGAAGGAGGACGACGCGCCGAGGCAGGATAGGTACGCCTCCTGCATGGGATCGAGGACGAGCAGGCCCGGGATCGTCTGGAGCACCTCTGCGCGATTGTCGGCCGCCCGTACCACCTCGGTCGTGAATGCCGTGACCTTGGCCGACCCGTGGTTGCTGCGACACTGGCGCACGGCCAGCGACACGAGTCGCAGGGTGTCAGCGAGGGATGCGGGCGGGATGGTCCGGGTGTGGGGCGAGTAGTACAGAGGCGTCAGCCCCCCGGTCGAGAAGACGACGCGCTCGATTCCGGTGGGCGTGGCGTCGGCGACGAGTATGCGGTAGCCGCGGGTGCCCAGCTCGATGACCCCGTAGCGCTCGCTCTTGGTTTCCTTGGCGTCCTGAGTCATGGGCGCTATTCTAACCGAGGGGCGGTTGCGTGTCGCGTTCGGCAGCGCACGCGCGCGGGGAGCGGGCTCGTCGGGCGGTGCATTCTCGGGCAAGAGCAAGGGGGGGGGGCGTGGCTGCTGAGTCTGTCGATCCAGATCCCCCGGTGCGGCGCGATCGCCGCCAGCAGTGCATCCGGGACTTCGCGGGCAATCTGCGGACGATCAAGGTCACGGCGTGCCGCCTGATCGAATGCGACGCCACCGTCCGGGCGATGTTCGCCGACGACATGTACACCCCCCACCTCGCGCCCCTCGTCGACGAGTGCCGGGACCGCGCGGTTCCGCGATTGGACGATGCGCTCCAGAAGTGTCTCGAGCAGCTCGGGGAGGCCATCCCGGCCAAGGAGCGGGAGTCGCTTGCCGTCGCGATAGCGACCGGTCCTGACCTCGTGCTGCAGACCAACCCCGTTGAGCCATCCGCGCTGTTCGACCAGCGGTTCGGGAACGACCGCGCATTGCAGAAGATGTTCGCCGCCGAGGGCCGTTACGTTCGTGCGTTCGTCGAACACCCCGGCGGCCGTGCCGCCTGCGAGGATCCGTACTGGGGCGAGCTTGCCGACTATCTGATCGCGCTCGCTGCCGACGCGGAGGAGGCTCTGAAGGCGTGCGTGATGGCGGCTCGGACAGAGGGCAGGGATAGCGCGTCGCTGGTCCTGGGTACCCGCTGGTCGTTCGTCGCACGCTGCCGCCTCAAGATGCTCGGGTATCTCCATCGTCGCGAAGCCGCTGTCGCCGCAGTAATCACTCATCTTGCCGACGAGGTGTACGAGGATGACCGCGTGGTCGCTCACGCGTACGAGTCCACCATCGGAGACGTTCTGGGGTCGTTCAAGCGCCTGAACCCAGGGTTGCTCGACGTTCTGGAGCCCCTGCTCGCACCGGACCCGCAGCCCGGTGCGATGCGGGAGGGCGCGCTGTGGGTCCGAGCGCTCCAGGCCCCTGTGGTACTCAGCCGGCTCGCGGACGACCGGGCTCTCACTCTCGAGGAGATCGACCGGCAACTCACTCACATTCGCGAAGTGCAGGACCACGCGACCTGCTACTTCGGTCGGGTGGGGACGATCAGGGACGTCATCCGCACCCTTGACGAGACGGTACAGGAGCTCATCCGCTACCGTCGCGGGCTCGCGAACGGCGAGGAATCGGCCTGGGTCACCGAGCAGCTCAAGGACCTGTGGAGTCATGTCACCGGTCTTCGCGCCGACCTCATCCAGACCGAGCGGGGCGGGGACGCGGCCCAGTTCGGCAGCTACTACACACTGCTCCGCATCTACGGGAGCGGCTGGCTGCGCTCACGAGAGGAAGCTGACGAGGTCCGGAAGGCGGTCTTCCACTGCTACGAGAAGGGCTCCGCATACTGGAACCAGTTGAAGGGCGGTTGGAAGCCCCCGACCGGGCCCGACGCCTTCCGGGTCGGCTACGTGTGTGCGCGGTTCGCTGCGCCGCTCTTCTCGGGCGTCGTTGTGGAGGGTTTGGAGGAGCGGCTGCGGCTCGGGGTCGAAGCGCTTCGCATCGCCACCAGCAGCCGCGATCCGGGCTTCCTTCACGCGAACCTGCCGCTGGGGCGGTGCCTCGCTCGGCTGGGCGAGTGGGACGCGGCGCTGGCCGCGTTCGAGAAGATAGCCGGCGCTGAACCTGACGGCAGGCTGTGGCCCGAGACACGGGTAACCGCGCTTCTCGAGATTGCGGACGTCGAGACCGCACTCGCGCGCAGGGCGAGTGACGGGAGTTCGCTCGCGCTGCACGTGAGCCGGGGGTTGGACGCCCTCGACCGGGCCGAGCGGGCGAACGGTCACGGCGCGCTGCCCGGCTCCGCGCTGCGTCGCGCACACCTCCGTCTGGCCTCCGGCGACACGCCCGCGGCCGCGCGGCTGTATGCGGACGCGGTCCGGAATGGGCGTCGTCGGGACCGCACGGCAGCGCTCCGGATCCTCGCCGGCAGCCCCGACAAGCGCGAGTTCGTCGACACGCTCATCGCCGCTCTCTCGGAGCCACCTCGTGGTGGTTCGCGCGAGCTCTACGACGACGTGGCCGCGGCACTCGTGGGTGTGGAGGGTGCGCCCGCTGAGCTCTACGCGGCCGTGGTGGGAAGCTACGAGGGCGCCGTACGTCTCGGGCGCCCGGCGAAGGATGCCGCCCGTTCGGTGGCCTCACTGCTGGGGGAGCGGCTCGTGGCGGCGTACTTCAGCGCCGGCCCGGAGCGGTTCCGCGTCGTGGTGGATTCGGTCGTCCAAATCCTGCCGGAGGATGCGGAGAGCCGCGACGACCTCGTCTACTTGGTGGTGAGCCTGATGCGGGAAGCGCTCACGTCCGAGTACGTCGCCCGGCACGTCATGTACCAGCACCGCCTGATCGAGGGCGTGCTGGCAGAGTGGGACCATCTTGGCGAGCCGGGTACGACGAGCGTGATCGACCCGCTTCACAGGCTGCTGGATGGCGCGGTGCCTGCAGAGACGCTCCCCGCCGGCTACTGCGGCACGGACCTTCAAGATGCGGCGTCCTTCCTTCCCGAGCCGTTCCCGATCAAGCTGACCGAAGAACGTGGCTGCACGGTCACGTGCCTCAACGATGGTCGCAGCCCCGTAGGCCTTCCAGCAGGCGCTCTACTCGAACTCCACTCGTTCCTGACCAGGTTCGCAAACTCGGACCGCGGGCCCCTCGGTCCGCTCTGGATGTGCAGGCCTTGGGCGGTCCAGTGGCGCATGAGCGAGAACGGCTTCAGGGCTACGGTCCGGTTCGACGCAGTCTCGGTACGAACGAGAGTGTCGACTGAGAGGATCGCCTCTGCCGAGGCGGACACTCGCGCGGAGTTCGACGCGCTCGTGTTCTGGGATGCGAGATGCGACATGCGCAACGTGACCGCCGACGGGACCGTCACGCTCGAGCTGCTGCCGAAGGCGAGCCCTGCCTGGGCCATCGCCGCCGGTGTCGCGGACACCTGGGCCCGCTACAGTACGTTCCTCGCGGAGTCGCAGACGAAGTACCTGGAGACCCGCGCTACGAGCGGCACGTTCCACCCGCAGGCGCGCCCGATGTTCGATGCCGCGATCAAGGAAGTAGCCGATCCGGGTGACCTCGCGGCGGCTCTCACACTCGTGTTGGACGACGCGCTCGCTTCAGTCGCGCATTGGCTGAACCTGAGCCCGGACGTGCCGAGGCGGACCCTGATGGGCAAGCTCCACTCTCTCGTCTATGACGCCGAGGGCCACGCGAGGGCGCATGACGGGACCGCCGGAGCCGTTCCCGAAGTGCCGATCGACGTCGTCTTGAGGGAGTGCGACGAGTTCCTCGAGCTGATCGCGGGCGACCTCCAGGCGGGCAGGGTCCGCGGCAGGTCGGTCGCGTACTGTGACGCAGCGCGCGTCGTGGATGCGGTCGTGGCCTCGGCCCGGGAGACGCTTCCGAACGCCTGCACGATCTCGTACGACAGGCCCGCGAACTGCCCGGTCGCGATGCCGGAGTGGGCACTCGAGATGTCGCTCGAGAACGCGTTGCGCAACGCGGTGCGCGCCACCGCAATCGCCGGCGGTGGCGATATCCTTGTCTCACTGGGGTCAGTCGAGGACGACGAGGACCGTTCGGAGGTGGCAGGGATGGTCGGGATCACCGTGTCGAACGCGTTCCGGCCAGACGTCGACGCCTCGAGCGGCGGTCACGGCGTGGGAGTGTCGGTCATGAGGAAGCTCGTCGAGAGCTTCGACGGCGCTATCGAAGTGTCGGTGAGCGCGGCTTCGAACATGCACAGGGTCGCGCTCTCGGTTCCGAAGGCGGAGATGCCGGCATGAGTCCGCGTGCGGCGACCGACGGGAAGGTCGCCCAGGCGAAGACCGCCAAGGCGAAGACCGCCGCGGCCAGTGCGTCCGACGCCGCCGCCTCGCCCATCAGGGTCCTGCTCCTCGACGACGAGACCGAGCATCTGGACCGCACCGAGGAGGCGATTCGCTCGGCGTGGCCCTTTGTGGCGGGACCGCTGAGGTCGGCCGAGGTCGATCTTGTCTTGGATCGGTGCGAGGACGTGGGCGCCGCTCTCGAGGCGGTGGGGACCACCGGCTACGACGTCGTCATCGCCGACGTCTTCATGCCGGAGGATTCGCCCGGCGCGCCGCTCACCGACGCCGGTGGCGCCCTCCGCCTCATACGCGGGCTCGACGGCATGCCTGACGAGCCGCTGGTGGTCATCACCACGAACAAGTACTCGGGAGTGGGGGCATGGCTCGACGAGGAGCTGCGGGCGCAGCCGAGCGATGCACCGTGGCTGCTCGTCGTCCAGAAGCCCACCGGACTCGGCAGCGATGACGAGTCGGTCCTTCTCGACACCACGACGTGGAAGGGCTTGCTCTGCAACGCCATCTGCCGCGCGCGCGACCTGCGCTGGAGGCAGGGGTTCGCGACGAGCGAGCTCAACCGCATCGCGCGGTTCAGCAAGGCCCTCCAGTCGATCCGGGCGCGGGAGCACGACCTGCGCCGGGCGCCGTTGGTCTTCGTCGAGGGGCCCGCAGGTTCCGGACGCGAGATGTTCGCTCGGTGGATGCACGAGCTGCGCACCCGCCCCGATGAACCGGCCCACTGGAGCATCCTGCACACCGGCGGAGGGCATCCGCCGGTGCAGTTGCGCGCGAGCCTGTTCGGAGCAGCGGGCCAGCCGGGCAAGCTCGAAGAGGCCGGCCGGGGCGTCGTCTTCGTGGATCCGATCGATGGGAGCCCGCAGTTCGGGCACGCGCTCGACCGGTTCGTCCGCGACGCGGTCGTGACCGGGCGATTCCTCTTCGGGCGCGAAGGCGAACCCCACGATGCGCGCGAGTACGCGGGAGCGCTGGTGGTCGGTATGGAGGACGCCGTCCGGGTCGGTGACGATCGCGACCTGTCCGACTCCTGGCGCAGCGCGATCGCGAGCCGGGTGGTGTTGCCGCCGGTACCGGAGTTGTTCGACGATCTGGCCGGCTTCGCGATGGACTTCATCAACCGGCGACGGCGCGACCGTGGTGTGCCACTCGTGGAGGAGCTGGCTCCCGAAGCGATCGCGGCGCTGCGCGGGCGTCCGTGGCCGGGCAACCTGAAGGAGATCGAGGGCTTCCTCGCTTCGTTGGACGAGCGGTGCTTCGCGACGAGGATCACCGGCGCGGACGTGAGCGCAGAGATCGCGATGCGTGGGGAGGCGGCGGTGCACGCCGGAGCCGAGGTGCCGGCGCTCGCGGCCAGTTCGGAGGCGAGAGCGGCGGATCCCGGCTACGCCGAGGATTGGCGGCTGCTCATCGACGCGGTGGACGGCCGCCGCAAGGTACGGTTCACCCTTCGGTCGTCAAGCGGCGACGTCCACTTCACATCCGCCGGTGTCACCTCTCCCGCGATCATCGCGGGGCTGTACAAGGTCAACGTGAGAAAGGCGCCCGGATCGGGTCCCGAACTGGTACTCGTACGCCGCGAACCGCTCGACGACCTCTCCGTGGACATGTCGGACTGGGCCCGCAGCCTGTGCCTCATCGCCCCCGTCTGCGGGTTCGGGGCGCTGCACGTGGAGTTCGTCGAGAACGAACCCAGGATCGTCGCGAAGAGCGTCGAGGGAATCCAAAAGAAGCTGCAGCGGGCCGGTCTCAACGACGCTTCGGGCGAAGCTCGGATCCGCATCGAGGCCTCCAAGGGGGGCATCGAGTTCTCGGGACGCTGCGAGTGCGCCGAGGAGATCGTCGTCCCCGTAACCCGAGAGCGGTTCAACGACTACAGGCGTACCGTCAACGCCATCAAGGACGTCGAGGTTGCCGTCAACGCTATCAAGGACCGCGCCCAGAAGCGGCCCTGACCTGCGGTTTGCCGGCCCGACGGACCGATCTCCCAGCTAGTCCCACCAAGGTGTCGGCGACTGTCCCCGACCCCTTCTCGGCTCTCGCCATGCTGTGAACCAGCAAGTCAGTCGAACCGGTTCCCACTCCCGGTTCCGAGCGAGAAGAGGGGAGGTGTTCAAGATGCCGCTGTTCGTCTCTGCAACCGTGCGTCAGGCCGCTCCGCGCACCCGGCTCCCGCAGGAGTTCCGCACCCAGAACCTGATCTGCGACGAGCCGAGTCACCCGCTCCCGATCCGCATGGTTCGAGCGATCGCTAACGACACAGTCACTGCAGGCTGAACGAGGAGGTCCGAGAAAGATGAATGACGACATCCGTACCGATACGACGATCGACCGGATAGCAACCCCTACCGCCCCGACCGACGCACCGGGTCGCACACCGCACCGCCCGACTCGTGACGGAGCCGAGCGCGTCTTCCGCGCGGTAGCGCTCCAGACCTCGCGCTCGATGCTCAACCCGGCAGTCGGTGGAGCCACGCAGCACGATATCGGCCGGCTTGCCGCCCGCTCCGAGCTTCACAACGTGGGCAAGTCCCCCGGCTCCCGCGTCGCGGTCGTCACTTTCGGGACCGAAGCTCAAACCGTTGCGCGGAGGAAGTTCGCAACCGAGTGGGCCACCCATCTCGCGGTCGATCAGACGACCTGTGGCACCCAGGACTCGCCTGCCAGCATATGCCGATGCTTGGACTCGTTGGCGGCGGTCCTCGACGGGCTGCCTGACGACATTACGGCCCAGCTCCGCGTTATCACCAACGGCGACCTGTTCATCGAGGACGATGATCGTTTGCACGACCTGGCGCTCGAGCTTGGTGAGATGAACGTGTCGATCACGTTCATCAACGTGGCAGAGGAGGTGTCGGACACACTCCTTGCGGTGGCGTCCGTCCTTGAGCCTGAGGTCCGTGTGAAGGTCCGGTCCCTGTCCTCCTCCGATTGGATTCTTTCTGCGTTCCGATTCGCTGTCGAGCGCGCAACCGGTGAGCGCCGGGACGAGCTCGCGCCTTATCTCGGCCGCGCCTTCGATGCACTCGACACACGGCGTGCGGCCGCCGACCAGGACGCCGTTTCATCCTGTCCCTCGACCCGCGAGCCCGCCCCGGCGCTCGCCGTAGCCTGACGGCCGACAGCCGAGTGTTCAGGGTGTCTGGCGACTTACGAAGCGGAGGGGAACGCGGTGGACTTCATCGATCAGGCTGCTCTTGTTCTGCTTGCGACGTTGCTGCCCCTCGTGGCGCGGCTTGACAGCAGGCGGCGGTTGGCGGGATGGCTCGCGGCCGGGGTGCTGGGGGCGGGTCTCTGGGTAGCGGAGCGGAGTCTCACGGCGGCGGGGCTCACGCTCGCCGACGGCATCCGCCTGGCCAGGGGCGGCGATCTTGCGTGGCTCGTATGGTCGGCAGCAGTCGTTGTGGCCGCGACTATCTGGCTGAGTGCTGCCTGGCCTTCGAGCAGCCCGGGTGCCTGGTCGGCCGGGCGTGCATCGACCTCTCAGGGTCGACCATTCACGTCGGCCAGGACTGCCGCATCCGGCGGATCGGTTGCGCGGCCAAAGGCCACGACCGGGCGACCGGCGCCAACGCAGCCCAGGCCCGCCGCACCGAAGAGCGCCTCCGCCGGAGCGTCGGCTCGGAACGTCGGTACCGCATCGAGCGGTGCAGTGGCCGTGTTTCCGATCTGCCCGACCTGCCTCGAACCTGTCACGCAAGACGGCGCTGCGTGCGTGCGTGGTCACGTGTCCCATCGCGTGTGCCTGGATTCGGGCGGGCGGTGCTGCGCGTGCATGAGCGTCTGATCCGGAATCCCGTTCGGATACGAGGAGGTGCGCGATGAGTGCTGCATTCGCAGTCTTGCCTGTGTTGCTGGGAGTACCGGTGGTGGTTGCGGGTGCCGCTGCCTACGGTGTCGGCTGGCTGACCCTCCAGGTTGCCAGGCTCACGTTCAAAGGCGTAGCGAAAGCCGCGGGGTTCTGCGGTCGGGTCGCTGTCGAGCATGCGCTCCCGGCCGCACGCGCAGGACTCTCGCGGATTCGCAACCAGGCCGAAGCACGGCGCGAGGCGGCCCGTGATCAGCCGGTGGCGGTCGACATGCGTCGCCGCATGGTGCAACCGGCACTCCCGCTGCCGACGGCAGCACCGGGCCTAGGTCAGTCTTCGTCGGCCGCGGCGCCGCGTGCCGTGACCGTGCGCCCTGTGACAGACCGACAGGATGTCGGGCGGTCGATCGGGTCACCTGCCGTGACTCGCGTTGAGCGCCCGAGCCCGGTAGAGCCCTTCGTGCCTGAGACGGCGGAAGTGGTCACCTCAGCCCTCGCGGTCGAGCCCGGCATTCAGCCTGTCACGATCGTCTGGAACCGGGAGACGCCTGCAGACGGTGCTGTCCTGCTGCTGCCCGCCGAAGAAGGGGCAGCCGTCCGTGGGACGCTCCAGTTCGATGGGTCGCTGATGGCGGCCCGCGACTCGCTCGTCGCGGCGGCGGAGGAA
This sequence comes from Coriobacteriia bacterium, assembly GCA_030652115.1. Classification (NCBI taxonomy): domain Bacteria; kingdom Bacillati; phylum Actinomycetota; class Coriobacteriia; species Coriobacteriia bacterium. The sequence goes on from JAUSBK010000002.1 coordinate 19,574, forward strand.
GTGGCGCTCGCCGAGACCATCGGCCTCGAGGAGGCGGCGAGTCTTGGCGCGACGCTCGACCGCCTGGCGGCATCGCTCGAGCTCGGAGAGGACCCGCTCGTGGTGCTCGTCGGTGCGCGAGACGTGCTCGCAGAGGCCAAGGCGGCGGTCGAAGCGTTCGAGACCGAAGAGCAGGCTGCCGTGCTCCGGCGCATCGGGCATCGCAAAGAGGTTCGGCTGCTCATGGAGACGCTGCGCGCGCTGTCATACACGCACATCCGAATCGCCGAGCGTGACGGTCGGGCTGGCTGGACGGTTGTGAAAGCGGTTCCGCCGGGCGGCCGGCAGGACGTCACCGCGGTCATCAATGCCGACGGATCGGCGCTCTTCGACACGCGGGGCGCGTTCCGCGGCCGTGCGTGCGTGAAAGCGCTCGAGGCGGTGCGGAAGGACTTCGTCTCCCGCCTCGGCATCGATCTTCGGATCGAGGAGCTCGTGCACGCTGCGGGTGCCGGCGGTCAGACGACCACCGGGCGCACTCACGAGCTGACCGCCAGGCGACGGGCCAGTGAGCAGACAACGACCTTGTCGCATGTCGGAGTGCAGGAGGTGTTCTGAGATGGCCGCCAACACCGCCGCCCAGCTCGCGCAACCGATGCCGAAGTCGGAACCGCAGGCCGCCCAGGTGGAGTTCCCGCGCCCGCTGTGGCTCCGCGCGCTGACCCGCGAGATCGAGGGCGGCACGTCGCACGTCTTCCTGCTTCACGGTAACGTGCGCGACGAGTTCGCCCTGACGGTGGACGGCCGCCCCGCGCTCTGGCCGATCGAGCAGTATCTGCGGAACCGCCTGCCGGACATCCAGCTTTGCGTGCGGGTCTCTCTCTCACGCGGCGTCGAGCTCGTCCTGCCGCTGTCGAGCGGAGGCCTCACCGACCTCGAGCGCACCGTGATCGAGGGGCAGAAGATCCACTCTCCGGCCGATGAAGAGCAGCGCGATCGCGGACCAGCCGATGAGACCGAAGCGGAGCGCGTGCTGCGAGACATCGCCCGGGAGACCGCCGGCGAGAACGGGCCCGCGTCTCCGGAGGAGGCCTTCCGTATCGTCGACCGCTTGCTCCGGACGCGCGAAGGCCTGCTCGTGCTGGTGGACTTCGTGCATCATCTGCTGCCCGATGCGCCCGGAGGGAGCGTTCCGACCGACCAGCGCATGTTGGCCGAGTGTGTCATCCGGTGGACCAGCGATCCGGCTATACGCACGGTTGTGGAGCCCGACGGCAGCCGTCGTCGGCGCCAGGCGGTCGTGGCGTTGCTTGCGCCGGACCTCGGCCTGCTCTGCTCGGAACTCACAAGCAAGGATTCCGGTGTGCAGACAATCGCTGTCGGTCGTCCGTCAGAGGAGGAGCGCCTGTCGCTCATCAGCACGCTGCGCGACGCAAACCTCTTCCCGCTCTCGGAAGAACTTGATCTCGCGCAGGCCGCGAACATCACCGGCGGCATGACGAACCGCGATATCCGCGATCTCGGTCTGGGTGCCGTGCGCCGAAAGGAGCGAATGGACGCGGCTACGGTCGCCGATCGCAAGTCGTCGTGCATTGCGGCCGATACCGACGGCGTACTGCACCTCATGCCGGAGCTCGTGACGCCCGAGATGGTGGGCGGACATCGCGCCCTTAAGGCCGATTTCGGCACTCTCGCGGAGCGGTTCCGCGCGGCTGACGCCGAGAGCCGCAAGCGGTTGCCGCAGCTGATCGTGCTCGTCGGTCCGCCCGGCACCGGTAAGTCGCTGAACGCGAAATCGTGGGCATATTCTGCCGCCATGACCTATGTGGAGCTCGGGCGGCTGCTCGATATGTGGGTGGGTCAGTCCGAGCGCCGGTTCGACTACGCGCTCCAGGTGCTCGTCGACCTCGCTCCCGCCGTCTTGTTCGTGGACGAGATCGAGAAGGAATTCGGCGCTGACGCCGGCAGCTCGGTGGGCAACCGCCTGCAGAGCAAGCTTCTCAAGTTCCTCTCGAGCGAGCCCGTGCGGGGGAAGGTCGTTGTGATCGCTGCCACTAACTACCCCGAGCAGCTCGATCCTGCGCTCCTGTCTCGTGCGCGCGTGTATCCCGTTCTCGCGCCGACAGCGGGTGACCGGGCCGAGATCTTGATGGCCATGACCGCCCAGAACGGGGTTCCGCTCGATCCACAGGTTAGTGTCGAGCGCGTTGCAGCCGCTCTTGCCGGCCTGTCGGGTCGCGATATCCGACAGGTGTGGGACCTGGCGTGCGACCTCTCCTCGGGCGCGCCGGTGAACGAGCAAGTCCTTGAGGAGTGCATCGCCGAGTACGTCCCCTCGGAAGGTTGGGCCCAGCGGCTGATGACGTTGCGGGCCATCCAGGCGTGCCGCTACCTTCGCCACCTACCCGAGGTGCCGCTGCCGTGGATCGGAGAGGGCGTCACGTCTCATGGGCTGGCCCGTGACCGCGACCGGCTTGAGGCCGAAATCGTGCGCGCCTACACGGCGACGCGCGTCGAGCATGCCTAACAGAAAGGAGGACGCCATGCAGACCGCAATCGCCGGGGGTGTCACCCGCTCGCCGTTCGATGCCGGGATGCCGGAGCGGATTCTCGCGGGTGAGAGCGACCCCTTGACCGAGGTGATGCGGGCGTGGGCGGGCGGAGCGCTGGGTGGTGCGATCGCCGGGCTGGGCGCTCTCTCCGATGAGGCACAGCGTGCGAGCCTGCTCTCCCGGCTTGCGCTCGAGGACTTCAAGCGTGGAGGCACCCCCGGAGCGGCCGAGCGGCTCGTCGCCGCGAGCGAGGGAGCACTCGAACGTCATCCTGGCGATGACCCCTGGCCCGCTGTAGCGTACGCGACGGGCGTCGCGGCGCTCGTCGGCGAAGTCCCGGCCCGCATGCGCGACTGCGCACTTCGTGCAGTGCAGGACGTCCGCGCGCGTACCGCGGACCCGGATGCCCTGGTCGCACTGGCTGGCCCGATGACGGCGCTGCGGTACGTGGTGCCGGTGCCGGACGAGGAGATCGGATCACTGGCGCGCAGCGCGCTTGCGCTGTCCCCCTACCACTCGGGTGCGCTCAGACTGTGGGCGGAGCACGTCGCCGGCCATCCCGTCCGGGAGCCCGGTGCGCTGGCACGCGCGTACGCGGATGTCGCAGACACCCACGCACTCACCCAGGCCGAGTGCGATGCGTCGGTCACCGACGTCCGCGACATAGGAGACGCGCTGTTGCGCGCCCGTATCGCCATGGCGGCGCGGGATCCGGGCGGCGCGGCGAGTGCCTGCGATGCGGCAGGCGAGGGCGAGGCGTGGGTGCCGCGCGTCCGCTCCCGTATCGCGCTCGATCTTGGTCGGGTCGAGGAGGCGCAGCGAATCGCCTCGGATGACGAACCCTGGGCGATTGTTACGGTCGCGCTCTGTGCTCTCGCGCGAGACACGAACGCTCCGGTAGATGTCGGAAGGCTTGTACGCGCGGCGCGGCAGGGGCGCCCGGTCGATGCGGCCGAGCTTGCTGCTGCGCTGGCGCCTAACCACGACGAGACTGCTCGACGTGTTCTCGCCGGGGGTCTGAGTGCCTACCCGGGAAGCGAGGCGCTTCGTTCGTCGTTCGCCAGCCTGCTCAAGGGCCGACTGAAGCCCCGCACCGCGGCGCGTCGCTGCAGCGAGCCATCCCGCAACACCCCGGCGCGTCCGGTTCTCGCCGAGTCCGGTGTGGCCGGCTACACCGGACTGGAGATGTGAGATGGGCGCGATGCAAATCCACTGCGCCGATGTGGTACACGGCCTCTCCGTCATCAGCCGCGTCGAGGCGACGCACGTGTGGGCGCAGGGCTGCCCGCACAGCTGTTCGGGCTGCTGCAACCAGGAATACCGTTCGGCGACCGGCGGCGCGCTGCTCGATGTGCGCGATCTCGCCGACGCGATCGCCGCGCGCCCGAGGACGAGACTGCTTGTTCTCTCGGGAGGAGAACCGTTCGGGCAAGCCCGCGCGGCCGCCTCGCTCTGCGCCTTGCTTGCCGAGGCGCGTCCCCGCCTCGGCGTGGTGGCCTACACGGGCTACGCGCTCGAGGATCTAGTGCACGTGCCTTATGCCCGGGAGTTGTTCGAGTACGTGGATGTGCTCGTCGACGGCCCGTACATGGCCGACATGCCTGCAGACGATGGCGTGCGGGGGTCGACCAACCAGAGGGTTATCCAGGTCGGCGCCCGTGTTCGCGCGTCCACGCTGGGCCGTCCGCCTGAGTTGCGGTTCGAGTTCCGCACCGTGCGCGGACACCTCAGGTTCATTGGGCTGCCGCCCCCAGACTGGCGCAGCCTGGATGACCCCGGGATTGCGCGCTCCTAAGGTCGAGACGTCAAGGGAAACCGGCCGCGATGCGGTCCACGAGGAAGGGAGGTAGGAGAGATGAGGATCACGGTTCGTGACAAGTACAGCGAGGTGGAGCAGACCTTCGAGGTCACCGGCGGCGTGCCGGTCTCGATTCTGCTCGAGCCCTTGGCGGCCTCGCTCGGAGCGACGGTCGGGCCGTGCCCGGGCGAGGCCTCCACGCTCATCCTCGAGCGCACGCAGGAGGTACCGCAGCTCGGACGATCGCTCGAGGAGAACGGCGTTCGGGACGGCGATGTCCTCCTGCTCGCCCGGTCCTGCTATGTAGACCCCTAAGCGGACACCTCAGGTTCATCGGGCTGCCACCCACGGACTGGTGCAGCGTGAATGATCCCGGAGCCGGCGCTCCCGGGGTCGAGATGTCAAGGGAAACGGGCCGCGACGCGGCCCACGATGAAGGAGGTAGGAGAGATGAGGATCACAGTTCGTGACAAGTCCAGCGCGGTGGAGCAGACCTTCGAGGTCACCGGCGGCGTGCCGGTCTCGAGCCTGCTCGAGCAGCTGGCAGCCTCGCTCGGAGCGGTGATCGGTCCGGACGAGGTCATCAAGCCCATCCTCGAGCGCACGAGCGAGGCACTGCAGCTTGGGCGTTCGCTCGAGGAGAACGGTGTTGCGGACGGCGACGTCCTCCTGCTCGCCCGCGATTCGAGAGGAGGCGGACTCCGGGAGGACCGGGTACGTGAGTTCGAGGCGAGCCTGGCCCTCATCGGGTCAGCGTCTTGCGGCCGGGTTGCCGGCCGCAAGACCGCTCCCGGTCGCTACGTGCTCGCGGTCGACGGGATCAAGGGCCTGCGCAAGCGCGATGGTCGCATTCAGGAGGTGGACGATCATCGCATCCAGATCACGCTCACCCAGGGCTACCCCTTCGAGAAGCCGAAGGTCGATCTGGGTCCTGACATGTTCCACCCCAACTGCTGGGCGTCGGGCGCTCTTTGCTACACGTACCGCCCGCAGTGGTCTGGCACCGAGATGATCCACGCGCTTCTCGAGTTCGTCAGCGCACGCACGTTTCTGCTTGAGAGGCGCCCCGCCAACGCCGAGGCGACTGACTGGTACGGTGCGCACCCCGCAGAGGTGTCGCGTCTGGCGAACACCGCCTGGCCGTTCAGGGTGCCCGTCGTTCCGAGCGCGCTGTCACTCGCGCGTCCCGTGGCACAGGCGTGATCACGATGACCTGGCTTACCGAGCCGGTGCCGGTGTGGATGGCCCTCGCGTTTGGGCTCGTGACGGTGTGCTGGTTGGCGCGCAGTCTGTTCACGGCCGGCGGGCGTGGTCTTCGCAGGCGGTGGAGGCGTCGCCGTGAGCTGCGTCTGCAGCGACTCGCAACGCGGATTTCGAGCGTGTCTGCACCGTCGCAGGTAGCGCAGCCGATCTACCAGCATCCCCACAGCGACCCTACCTGGTCGGATGCCCCGTTACCGCTGACACCGATCGCGCCTCAGCTGGTCGCGGTCGCGACTACGCAGGCCCCACTCGTCACACCGATCTCTCCCGTCCGTCCCGCCGGTACGGCCGCGCAAGCACAGCCGTCCGCCGCGGTCGTCATCTGCGGCTGGTGCGCGCAGCCGGTGGGGCCTGACGAAGGAGTGGCGTGCGAGCGCGGTCACGCGGAACACGCCGAGTGTCGCGCCGCCATGGGCGGCCGCTGCGCGAGCTGTGCGTAGCAGTGGGTGCGGACGTGTTTAACCCACGATCAGATCGAAAGGAGTGTTGACGATGAATACGTACACGGGCGACACGGATCGGGTGCCTCCGGTGGGTGGGGCACCGCTCGTGACTCCGATTGGTGATCTGCGGAGGCTCGATGCGCCGCAGCGCATCGCTACCCCGCCCACCTTCGAGCTGGTACCGCTTGCGTCACTCGGCATGCCGACGTGGACAGAGACGCCCACCCGTCCGCTGGCGGCGACGCACGAACAGGCACGGCCCAGCCGGCCGGCGCCCGATTACGTTCAGCCGATCGGACCGGCTGTCAGGCAGCGTCCGGCTGCCGCTCCCGTCGCGAACGTTGAGGGCGCACGGGCGACCGTTGCCGCTCCGATTGGCGTGATCGCCGGCGAACGTGTTCGCGTGCGCGGCGCCCGGCGTGTGGCGCGCCGTGAGGCCCGGCGGAACGCCGTTCGCGTCTCGGTTCCGGCGATGCTCTGGGTGTTGCTGGTGGCCGCGGCGCTCGGGCCGTTCGTATCGGTGCCGCTCGCCGTCCAGCTCATCGAGGCGCGCGGATTCGCGACGGTCGGGTCGAACGCCGCGGCCGATGGTGCCGTTGTCACGACACTGGACGAGGAGGTGACCGAAGACCCAGTGATGCCGGCAGCGGTCACCAGGTCCACGGCGCCCGCTGCGTCTATGGTGACGACGCCGAGCCCGTATGCGGCCCCTTCGGCAGCCACGACGGAGACGAGCGGAGAGCTCGATGACACAGCACGCCCGCGGGGGTGGCAGTGATGTCCGATCACACACACCTTGACGGCGTGGTCATCTCGCGTAGCGCTGCTGCAGCGATCGACCGATTCGCAGGGCGCGCTACAAAGGCCACCGGCACCGAGGTGATCGGGCTGCTCTTCGGGCTTCCGTTCGAGACGGTGGCCGGCGAGCGGGGGGTGTGGATCGTGCACGCCGATCTGGCCGCGGGGCAGACCGGCAGTGCGATCCACGTCGAGATGCCCGCCGAGGCGTACGGCCCCTCGTGGGCCGGCTGCCGGGAGGCGTGGCACCGGCTCGGTTTGGATGAGCTGCGGCGCGATCCGCTCGTGGTGGGGTGGTGGCACTCACACCCGAACATGGACGTGTTCATGAGCGGCACCGATGTCGATAACGCGCGGACGCAGTTCTCGCTGCCCTGGCAGGTGAGCTACGTGGTGGCGCCTCCCGGGCCGCAGCGCGCGTTCTTCGGGTGGACGGAAGACGCTCTTCGGCCAGATGTCCGCCTCCCCGCGCATGTGTGGTCCGGTCCGGATAGCGAGCTGCGGTGGCACCTGCGCGAGCAGACCGCATGTCGGATGTGGGGAGAGGAGGTGCTGGCGTGGTAACCGGCAACAGCACGACGGGGGGGGAGCTCGGCAGGTACGCGAGCCAGGCACTCATCAACGGCTGGGACCAGGAGCGGCTGTCGGCCGCCCGGGTGCTCGTCATCGGCTACGGCGTGCTCGGGGATCCGATCTGCCGCACGCTCGTGACGCTCGGGATCGGGACACTCGCCATCGCGGACTTCGATGTGATCGAGGAGCGCAACCTCGGCAAGCAGCCTTCGCTTGCCGCGGGATGGGACGGCACTGGTGGCGTGCCCAAGGTGGAGGTCGGCTGCCAGGAACTCGCACGGATCAACCCCAGCGTTCGGCTCGAACCACTGTGCGTGGACATCGTGACCGGCTTCGGCGCGGCGTGCTATGCGGAGTACGACGTGGTGGTGCTCGCCGCCGACAACTACACCGCGCGCCACTGGCCGCACCGGTACGCGACGCTGATGGGCGTGCCCGTGGTCGAGTGCGGCACGGAGGGCCTCTACGGCCAGGTCACAGTGACGTGGCCGGACGATGCCGATGCAGCGTGCTTCGCGTGTTGGGGCAACCCTCGCGAACGTCTGGCACGGGACGTCCGCAAGTCGTGTCAGGGCCTGTATCTCGACGAGCACGGCGCGAAGATCCCGATGCTGGTGGCGCCCGCAACGGCGACCGCAGGCCTCGCGTGCCTCGAAGTCCTCAAGTGCATCTTCGCCCGCGAGGAAGGCTCGGCATTCCCCAAGCCGGCGGCCGGGATGCAGTATCTGCTCGACGGCTTCGACGTGACGCGGCCGGTGATGGGCGTGCGACTCACGCGTCGCGATGATTGCGAGCACCACGAGCGGCTGGACGCGACCAACGCGCTCGAGTATCCGCTGACGGATCAAACCATGATCTCGGACGTGCGCACATTCGTGGCAGGCAGCGCAGGCTGCGCGCCCGAGGATGTGGCGCTCGAGGTGCACTGGGACGTGCTTCACGAGTGGATCTGCCCGAACTGCCACGCGGTGGCAACGCCGCGGATCGCTGCGTCACGCGCCGGCAAGCTCGCTTGTACCGCGTGCGGATACGTGGTGTCCGAGAACGCTCTGGACACCATCCCGGTCATCCTCCACCCGTACCTGGACGACGGCGACGGGTTGACACTCGCCGACTACCATCTGCCCGAGCGCCACGTGCTCAAGGCGAGCGCAGGCGACTGGCAGGGCTACGTGGTGCCGACTGGCACGCTCGCGCTGTGCGGGAGGGAGGTGAAGGCCGCCGAGGCTACTCCTGCGATGCGCGATCGCTTGATGAGCGCGACCGATGGCACGTGATGGCCCAGTAGCTAGACAGTCCCACGCGCATGCGAGCCACACGGAGGGAGGATGAGCCCCATGAAGTGCCCGAACTGCGGTAGCACCCACACCGTGCGAATCGGCGTCACCGTTGATGATTCAAGCACCCCGGCAAACGAGTGACAGGACTGCGGTCACAGGTTCAGCAAGTAGCTTTCACATACCCGCGGGGCGCCCGGCATCGGGCCGGGTGCCCCATGCCAGAAGGAGGCACCTCAGATGGGCGGAACGGCGAGTCAGGACGCAGCAGCCCAGCGCATCAAGGAAGCGATCGAGCGCCGCAAGTTCGAGGAGCGGAGCCGGCATGCGGCCGAGGAAGGCCGCAAGGCAGCGATGAAGGACTACGTGAAGAGCGCCTTCAAGAAGTAGGCACATCGCGCACGTGCCTTTCGCACAAGCGTCGGTGGGGCGTGGAGGGAGGCCCGTTCCACCGACGGCGGGAGGCGCGTACCGGACGGTGGTCGCGCAGTCTCCGGCCTCGACTTCGTACCCAAGGAAGGATGCACGCACGATGGAAGAGACCCCGGAGAGACTAGACCGTGTGTCGTCGAGGTCTCCCGGCTGGACGACCTCGAGTCGAGGATGCGCGGCGGCGCGGCCCGACTGGTACGGGCTTCGGGTGACTCAGCGCTCCCTGGAGGATTGGGCGGCGCGCTAGATACCGCCGACTCGTGCTTAGCGAACTCGGAGAAGGGAGGCGAATATGCGACAGGCGGACGATACTCAGGCGGCGGTGTGGATCCCGACCGTGCATGCGGATGCGGATGCAGGCCCAGAGGCGTCTTCGCTCGGTCACGCCGTGGTTGGCTACGAACTGACGCAGACCACGGCGCTTGTTCGTTCGGACGATGACATACTTACGCGAGCACGCTTCTGGGAGCTCGCCTGGACGCTCCTGGAAGACGGAGCGCTCGAGTTCCGATGGGTCGCCTCGAAGGGCTTGCTGCGTACATATCTGTTTGTCCGCCACCGTGGTCTGACGAGTGCTGAGGGCGAGGCTGAAGCCCGCCGGATCGGTGCGGCTGCTCGAGCGCTACTACAGCGTGTTTCGCCCGGGATCCGGCTGCGAGCACTGGCGGCCGTGGAGGGTGCCGCGGCGCCGGTCGCCTGGGTGGGCAACGGCGGCGAAGGTGGCGACCTGCTGCGTAGCATGCTCGAAGTTGACGCGAACGCACACGCGCTTGATGTGCCGACACCGCTGACGCCGGGTCTCTCCGCGCGGTCCCTGTTGGCTCGGGAGATGAGCGACTCCCCTGTGCCCGTCTGCGTTAGCCTCGTGGCAGCACCGCTCGCGCTCGATCTGCTCGAGCGGCGAGAGCTCGATCGCGACATGACAACTCTCGAGCAGATGGTCCTTAAAGCGCGCCGCCCCTCAGAGGCGGCTGGGCACACCTCTAGCGCACACATTGCGGAGGACTTACCGCTTGCACGGCTCGAAGCTAGCGCAGCAGCGCTCGCGCACAGGATGCAGCATCTCTCTCGCTTGGGTTCCCTCAGGATATCCGTCGCTTCCGCAGGGCAGATGCCGCTGACGTTCCTCGCGGCTGCGCGAGCGAGTCTCGGCTGGTCGGCAGGGCCGCTTGTTTACGCCCCCGCAGCGGAGCTGGGCGAGCAGGTCACGTTCCGGCGCAATCTGGCCTCCGTTGGATTCGAGCCCTGGGGGGTGTTGGCCGAACGGGGCATCGAGCATCGGATGGTGAGTGATCGATACCTTGCCTCCCTCACCGAAGTTGTTGCGTGCGCTTGGCTGCCGCCTATCGACGAGGTCACCGAAGGGCCGACGAGTCTCGCCGAGCCGGCGCCGCGTGCGGTTCCCGGTATGGTGCCGCACCAGGGCGCGCTCATAGGGTCGAACTTCGCGTCCCCGGCGCCGAGAGAGGTGGCGCTCAGCGATGAGGACCGTTCCCGGCACATGCTGATCTGGGGCCAGACTGGCTCCGGCAAGTCCACGCTAGCCGCCAACCTTGCTTTGCGCGACATCCGCGCGGGAGAAGGTGTCTGCGTCATCGATCCCCATGGTGATCTGGTCGACGAGATCTTGCTGCGGTTCCCGGAAGAACGTAGGGATGATCTCGTGTTGTTCGACCCCAGTGATGACACGGTCGCCCTGGGCCTGAACTTGTTCGAGGCGAAGAACCAGTTCGAGCAGGACTTCGTGATCCAGCAGGTCATCTCAATGCTCTACCGCCTGTATGACCCGCATCACGATGGAATCATAGGGCCTCGCTTCGAGCACATGCTGAGGAGTGCTGCCCTCACAGTGATGGCGGATCCGGCCGGCGGCACGTTCCTGGAGATCCCGTTTATGTTCACGAACGAGAGGCTACTAGCCGCCAAGCTCAAGCACGTGCAGGACCCGGTCGTCCGGTCGTTCTGGCTGGACGAGCAGTCAAGGACGTCGGACTACCACAAGTCCGAGGTCCTCGGCTGGTTCCTGGCGAAGTGGGGCGCGTTCCTCTCCAATGGGGCGATGCGCCGGATTCTCGGGCAGCACCGCTCGGCGTTCGACTTCCGGACGGTGATGGACTCACGGAAGGTGCTGCTGGTCAGGCTCGCCAAAGGCCGAATCGGCAGCATCAACGCCCAGATACTCGGCATGATCCTGTTGAGCAAGCTTCAGCTCGCCGCGCTCGGGCGCGGGGACACGTCGGCTGATCAGCGCAAGCGGTTCTATCTCTACGTTGACGAGTTTCAGTCGTTCGCACTCAGTCAGTTCGACGAACTCGTGTCCGAATCCCGCAAGTACGGCTTGGCCCTCACGCTGATGAACCAACACTCGGGGCAACTTTCCACCACCCTGCGGGAAGCCCTATTCGGCAATGTGGGAACGCTTTGTGCGTTCAGGTTGGGCTTGCACGATGCCCAGCTTGTCGCGGAGGAGCTGGAGGGCTACAGCCCGCGCGATCTCACCCGGCTCGAGAACTTCCGATGCGTGCTGCGTACCTCGGCTTCCGGGCGCGTGATGACGCCTTTCGACGTTCATACGGTCGCGCTCTCCGAGCTCGACGCTGAGGCGGCAGTGCGTCGGCTGGAGCTCATGGAGCTCTCGCGCGTGCGTTGGGGAACGCCGCGGGACCTGGCAGAGGAAGAAGCACTTCGCTTCCTGCGGACGGCCGGGTCGAACGAGAGGTCGGAATCGTGAAACGCCGGACTGCAGCGGGGAGACTCCCCGGAACCGGATGCGGGCGGTGCGGCACTGCTCCGAGGCGGTCCCATCTGGCTCTTAGCGTCTTGCATGCACTGGTCACGCTTTCGGTCGCAGCGATGTTCTGCCTTACACCCGCGCCCGCCCTCGCCGCCGTCGCTTTCGGCACGAATCTCGGCAGTTACTCGGGGGTCGTTGCATACTCCAACGGCTACGACCACGGCGTCAACGGCTCGTACTCGACCTACGGCTATCAGTACCAGTGCGTCGAGTATGTGAACCGCTACTACGTGCTGGCGCTGGGTCACAAGAACATGCGCGGGACCGGTAATGCAGACCAGTACTTCGGGACGGCGGCGTCACGCGGCCTCGAGGCCTACACCAACGCGGGCTCAGTAGCCCCTCGGCCAGGCGACGTCTTGTGCTCGAATGGCGGTGACTACGGCCATGTAGCAATCGTCCGGGAAGTCGGCGCCACGTACATCCGTGTCATCCAGCAGAACTGGTACAACGACTCGCGTGACGCAGCGATGACGCTCTCGATGTCCGTGTCGGGTGGGAAGTACACCGTTGCGGGCTTCAACTCCTCGTATCCGGTCAAGGGGTGGCTGCACAAACCGAGCGCCGCACCCGAACCGCCCGCTCCGCCCGCAGCGAATCCGGTCTATCCGACCCACCCTGGGTTCACGAAGTACGGGAACCCGGATTACTGGTGGCCGATCGGCAGCGGTTACGCTGGCACGGGCATCTACACGTACTGCAACGGCAACGTTCGCGCGAACTACGCTCGTTGGACGTTCGATCTCAGCAAGTTGGCTGGTTCCGGCACGTATCGCGTCGAGGCCTACATCCCTTCCGTCAACGCCACTACCCGCAAGGCCGACTACCACATCAGCACGTCTTCAGGGATTGCGCACAAGGTCGTCGACCAGCATGCCTACTACAACGTGTGGGTCGACCTTGGCACGTACAGTCTGGCCGAAGGGGCCGCTTGGGTCGAGCTCGACGACGCCACCGGCGAGGCCTACACGAACTCGTCCTCGCCGAAGATCGGGTTCGACGCCATTCGGCTCACGTACGTGCCTCCTGTCACGCAGCCCGCCCCTGCGCCGACCCCGCCGGAGGCCGTGCCCGCACCACCCGACACCACGCGGCCGGGCGGAATGATCACGGTCTATCGCTTCTACAACCACTTCACCGGCACTCACTTCTACACTCCGTCGGAGGCTGAGCGGGACACGGTTATCGCGACGTGGCCGGATGTGTATCGCTACGAAGGCATCGCCTACACCCTCGACCCGGCGCGGAACACGCAGCCGCTCACACGGTTCTACAACGTTGTGCGGGGCAGTCACTTCTACACGGCGTCGTCGGCCGAGGCCGAGACGGTACGCGTGCAGTGGCCTGGCGTATTTCGCTATGAAGGACTGACGTACCCCGTCTCGACTGCCACCGGCCCCGGGAAGCTCCCCGTGTACCGCTTCTACCAGATCTACGGCGGGAGCCACTTCTACACCGCCTCCGAAGAGGAGAAGGGCCGCGTTATCGCCGAACTCGGTGCGATCTACAGCTACGAGGGGGTGGCGTTCTGGCTCGCGCAGTGATTGATGCAGTACGCGAGATCGTGGATGCCCGCGCCCTTCTCCTACTCGTCGTTCTTTGGGGCAGTCTGGCGGTTCACGAGATTGCACACTGTCGAGTTCTTGACTTCCTCGGTGACTCGACGCCCCTAGAGCAGGGGCGCCTCACCTGGTGGCCACACCGACACCTCTCGTTCTGGGGTTCCCTCGTCGTGCCGGCGGCGCTGCTGTTCCTGACCTCGGGCTCGTTTCTTGTCATGTGGGCGAAGCCGGTGCACTACCGCCCGGGGTCCATGCGACTCCGCGAGCCGCTCGCGACGATACTCGTGAAGCTCGCCGGTCCCGCCGCGAACGCAGCGCTTGCCGCAGTCGCAGCCATCGCGCTGGCTGTCCTGCCGCACGACATCCCCTATGCGGCGTGGAGGGCCCTCGTTGCTGTGCTGGCTGTGAACATCACGCTCGTCGCTTTGAACATGCTGCCGATTCCTCCGCTCGATGGTGGGGCTCTCTGGCTGCTGGTGCCCTTGCCGCCGAAGGTGCGTGACATCGGTGCGGCAGCAGCAGCAGTAGCGCTTCTGGCGGTCGTCGTGGGAATGCCGCTGGCAACCCCGCTAGATCCATTCGGAGACATGGTCGGCGCCGCGGTGGACTCGACGCTCAACCTTGCGATGGACGGGCACCTGTGAGGCAGGGAGGTGTAGGGCCGCCTCCCTTGAGGAGGGTTGTAATGGGTGGGGAACGGTGGATCCTGAAAGGAGGTCACGATGGCTAGTGCCGAGGAGTACGACCGTGTTCTGCTGAAGGCCGAGTTGCGGGGTGCCGCTGCTTTGACCGCCCAGGAGAAGGAGTTGCTCAAGCGTCTACTGAGCGAGTCGGGCGCTCGCGGGAATCGCGCACGCAAGCTCGTCAACGGCTGATGGAGGGACGTCTGATGTTCGCGGGACCTTGTGACGACTGGATCGAGTCCTCCTCGAGCTATCAAGCCGCGCTCGAGGAGGCGCTGGCGGCCGGGCGAGCCGCCGAGGCTGAGTCCATCGCCCAGATGATCGCGCACTACGCGCGCACCTTCACGATCACGTGGATGCTGCGCCTCGCGCCAGAATTCCGGCTCGAGCACCTGGTCGATTCGCAGACGTGTTCGGACACGGTCTTCGACGGCATCACAGTACCCGACGCCAGCGGACCGGTGACTGCGATCCACATGCTGAGCCTCGTGGTCGACCAGCGACTGATCACGGCGATCAGCCCTGCTTGGGAATCTGAAGACGGCGTGATCCACCCACTGGTTACGTACGATGAGGCGAGGCAGGCGGCTATCGAGCAGGTGATCGTGCCGATGATGAACAATGAGCCAGAGTACAGGCTCCATCAGGGACACGGAGTGACATGAGACGAGTCGACCCTCTCGCGCCTCCGCCTGAAGCCATCGTCCGTGGTGACTCCCTGCTCGCCCGCGCCCGCTCGTACTATGAGGAGGGCCGTCACTACGAGGCGCAGCGCCTCCTGCGCCGCATCGAGACCCTCTCTGGCCCTGACGGCCCTTCCCTCCGTCTCGGACTCGAAGTCGACGTCCTGCGAGCGCTGCTCGCGCTCGGCTCGGCAGACTACGCATCAGCCGAGGTGTGCTGCAGGCGCGCTTTCGAAGCGAGCGGTTCTGGCGCCGAGTTGCACGCGGAAGCCGGACTCCTCCTGGCTCGCACGTTCGCGCGCACGGGCCGCATGGACGAGTGCATCGCGACCCTGGCGAAGGTGGGCGAGGGTCTCAGAGATCCTGCTATCTCCCCGGATATCACCTTCCGCATTCACCGTGAGCTTGGCCAAGCACTCTGGTCGCAGAACCGTCGGGTTGAGGCGAGCAGGCATTTCGTGGAAGCACTGGGTCTCGGGCGACCCATAACCGATGGGCATGCCGAGTCTCTGCGTCTAATCAAGGAGATGGAGCTTGAGGTGCTGCTCGGCACCGAGGCGACCGACTCCGCTATCGAAGCGGTCTTCGATGTGCTCGACCAGCAGGTCTTCGAAGGCCTCACAGAGGGTGACTGGCGATACATGCTTCGGCTCCTCGGCCAGCTGGCTTCGCTTGGTGATCGGGTGCCGCATGACCGCATCGCCGAGTGGCTGCGCAAGGCGGACGAAGTGTATCGCTCACGAACGGATTCCTCAGCAGTCCAGGGGGTGACCGCGCGATTGGGCGTTCTCGCCGAGCTGAACGCCTACGCCGCGCAGATGGAGAAGACTCATCCGCATGATCTCGAGGAATCAGACGTGTGCGAACTCGAGCGGCAGTTCGGGGTCGCGTGGACGGAGATGGACACCCACCAGATGTGCGATTGGCTGGAGCGGGCATGCCGCCCGTTCCAGCTCGCCCGCGGATGGAAACCGATCTTGCGCCTTTGGCGGCGGCTGTTCGTGAGGGCTGACGACTTCGTCGGTTGCTCGGGGTATCAGACGTGGGAGGAGTCGACGCAGGCCGCGAACGCGCTCGCAGGCTGGTGCGAGATGGTCGGTGAGCTACCGGAGGCCGACTGTCTGCTGCGCCTAGTGTACGAAGGGAATCGGTCGGCCGGTGAGGACTTCCTGGCGGCTTACAGTGGCAGGAGGCTGGCCCGCTCGCTGCTCTGGCACGGCGACCATGGGCAAGCCCTCGCGCTGCTTGAAGAGACTCTGGAGTACCGACAGCGTGACAGGTGCGCCTCCGTCTCGAGTGCGGAGTGGGGCCGTTGGCTGCGGGCCGAGATCTGCGCAGCCGCGGGTGACCTGGCCGCCGCTGAGGGATTGATGCAAGCGGAGCTCGACCGGGACATGGAGAACCACGGCGCTGAGAGTATGGGTGTCGCAACAGTTCGCACCAGATTGGCCGAGCACCTACTCGCCATGGGGCGAGCCGAGGAAGCTCGCAGCCTCCTCGCCTGGCCGGAGGCATTTACGGATGACGACCACCGGTCGCCGCAACCCCCGGGCGGTATCGAATACGACAGGCTGCTGCATAGGCTCCGTCAGGCGACTCTGGCTGTGAGACTCGGTGAGTTTCGCGCTGTAGACGAACTGCAGTTCATCGCGGACGACGCCGATGCGCTGCTCGGTCCCGGCTCGGCTGTGGCGGCGGAGGCTACGACGGAGTGGGCTGCGGCGGAATGGGCTGTGGGGCCACGGGATCGCTCCCTATGCGCTGCGGCTGCCGCGGCACTCCGGGCGGAGCGGCGCCTGCGCCATTCGGAGCACCCCAAGGTGCTGCGGGCGCGCGAGGTCCTTCGGCAGGTCTCGATGGAAGAGGCCGAATGATAATGTACCAGCCAGTCGACTATCCCTGGAACGACGACTTCGACTTCGCCGTATTCAGGCAGCACGTGGGGGAGTTCGCCGAGCTGCTCGGCACCGCCGAGCTTCGAAGCAGCTTCGCATTCAGGTGGGAGCTCATCACGCACCTCGCGCGTCTGTACGCATCCGGTACGCAGATGCCGCCCTACTCGCCCTTCATGCCGGACGAGGCAGACGACGGCGAGTCTGTGCCCGACGCAGCGGTCGATCCGAGGAAGGCCAAGTATCGTGCCAGGCACATCCGCCACATAGGGGACACCGTCGAGGCCTGCATGGGCGATGACGACGCCTACCACGGGGTCACATGGCCGGATGAAGACACGGTCGAGAAGCTCACCCTTTCAGGCGAGCTAGCGTGGATCTACAGCGATCTTCTCAAGGGCGCCGAGGAGTGGGACCAAGGACGACTCGACGACGCTGCTTCCACTTGGGTCTACGGTTTCGAGGAGGGTGACTGGGGCCCGAGGTGCCTCTCGGTGCTCGGATGCCTGCACTTCTACGCTGGAGACAGGATGAGTCTGCTCGTAGGATCGACATCAGAGGCGTGGGACTCAGTATCGGATCAGGACGCAGCATCCTGTAGTGAGGTCAGCTTCACCGGCACCCTGGAGATCGACCAGGCGATGCCGGCGGACTGAGTCGCATCGCGTGCCGCCACCAGCACCTCGACGGACCCATCTTCCGTTGGGCCGATCACGCCGAGGAGTTCCAGTAAGTTAGACCGCTCCCCCCTGGGGTCGGGTTTCAGGCTTTCGCTGTCGGACAATTTCGATGAAGCCCCTGACAACAGTCCGGACGGTTGGAGAGCTGCGAGAGCAGATTCGTAACGGCGCCTACGACCAGCAGGCACTCAGAGCTCTTGTGCTCCACTTGTGCTCGGCTCTGGAAGTCCTTGCGCACGAGATCGCGACCGTCTACAGCATCAATGTGGATGCGGCACCTACGATCGATGCTCTTTGTGCGCGCGCGTCCCGTGCTCAGGTGGCTGCACTTCTGCGCAGCTGATCGTGTAGGGCTTGTCCTGTTGCCCGGAGCTGGTACGCGGGATGCCGAGACTACTCAGGGTGCGGCGCCCTCCGTCGAGGTCGATCTGGGCACGACTACCGGTGGGGCGCCATCGGTAGACTAACCTTGATGGCGCGATCATGTGACAACCGCTTTACTGACCACAGCCACCTTTGGTGCACGGGAGGGATCGTCTATGTTTACGGGGGAGTCCCGGGGGACAGTCTGCGAATCGCGCGTGACCCTGCCCAAATGGCTCCGTGCGGACCTTCCGGATGACTCACTGGTGCTTTGCAGGGGCCTCGGGGGCTGCCTTCTTCTCTTCTCAACGCAGGGGTACGCTTCCTATCTGGCGCAGCTGCTAGGCATGGCCCCCGAGAAGGACACGCGCAAGGTCGCTCGCTTCTTCGAGGCAGCAGCTGCAGAGGTCGAGCCTGATGCTCGGGGGCGCATATACATCCCGCGCGTGCTGCTAGAGTATGCGGGGCTGCACTCCGAAGTACTATGGCGCGGTGCTTCTGACCGCGTAGAGATGTGGAGTCCGGAGCGGGCGCCATAGGGCTACAAATGTCCGTGGCTGGAGGATTCGACGGGACCACGTCCGCCACCGAGTCTCACACGGTGGACTTGGCTCGCACGATTCGCAAAGGAGCACCGATGCCTTCTTGGCCTAACTACATCCGACTCGAAGCGGACCCTTCCGAGGGATACGTCGAAATCGAGTATTCGCTTTCGGTCCAAGACCCGGAGGATGTGGACATCGACGAATACCTGGAGCTAACAGCTGAGCTATGGCCGGCAGTGGGCGAGTTCTTCTCTGCCTTCTTGGGCCTGGATAGCCCTGAGTTGCTGTGGTCACGCCCGCGGGTGCGGAAGGTCATTCCCGGGAACAAGCCCCACGGTGATGGCAATCACATCGTAGAAGTGAAGCTCATTCGGAGCTTGCCCGGAATCCAGCCGATCCGAGGGCGCTGGAAGCAGATCGAACTCGCCCTGAACCTCGGAAACTGCCCATGGTTCCACATAGACGAGTTGTCTGACGATCGTTTTCGGATCCTCGTTGCCCCATGCGACAAGTACGAATACGGCGGTTATGTGCCGTGCTCTTTCGATGATGATTCCCGCGAACTTGCGGAGACGGCTCTTGCCGCGGCAAAGGCGCCGTTGATGGAGCTGATGGGAAGGCTCTTAGGGGAACCGAGCCCGGATCTTGTCTTCACCCCGTTTGCCTTGGCAGAAGAGGCCATGCCCGAATACGGTGGAGACGCCTTTGAGTCGACGGGGCTTGTTGTCGAGTAGCTCAGCCAGTCGGGCTCTGCCGGTGATTCAAGACGACGGCGATACTCCTAGCAACCCTCGGCTGATCTGCCAGCGGCAACTGTAACACCCTGGGTTTGACAGAGGCACTCACGCCGAGATCGCGCCTCTCGATTTGTCGCCCGATTTGTCGCCCAAATACGTGGTGACTGTTGGTACTCGTTGGTACCTATTGGGACTCGCCGCAGTTCCGCTGTACCAACGAGTCCCAACGAGTCCCAATAGTCACAAGCACAATCAGGATTCGAATTCCCTTGGGGGCACCACAAGACCGCAGGTCAAGGGCCGTAAATTCCCATTTACGTGCATAGAATCCGGCACCAAATCATGCCATCCTGAGAAACGCACAGAGGACAAAGCCGCAGCTCAGAGGCCATTTCAATCCCATTTCGGCGCCCGGAATCCTGAATCGGTCATCGAGATCGACTTGTTGCCCGATTTGTTGCCCGATTGCACGGGCAGCGCGGCCATTGCGAAATCGGCGTGCCGACCTGCGGATTCGGGCTCTCGAAGAGGACTTGCGCTCAGCGTACACCGCGACGTTCGAGTGACTGGACCCGCTCACTAGGCACAGTGCGGGACATCGGGCATCCTGCTGGAATACGAACAGGTGTTCGTGTATTCTGGGCACGTCAGACGTACGGCAATCACCCAGCGCGTCTACAAGCCTGCTAGTATCCAGATGTGTCCGTGAGAGCACTCTGCGGTAAGAGGGAGACAGCATCTTGAGCTTCAGTTCAGTCGAGATTTGTTCGGGAGCGGGTGGCCAGGCCCTGGGGCTGGAGCTCGCGGGATTCGACCATAGGGCGCTCGTTGAGATCGAGCCCGCGGCTTGCCAGACTCTGCGGCTCAATCGCCCCAGCTGGAACGTCATCGAGGGCGACTTGCACGCATTTGATGCAACACCCTACAAGGGAATCGATCTTCTCGCAGGCGGCGTGCCGTGTCCTCCGTTTTCCAAGGCCGGTAAGCAACTGGGCGCAGACGACGAGCGTGATCTGTTCCCCCAAGCTGTTCGTCTGGTCGATGAGTGTCGGCCTCGTGCCGTCATGCTCGAGAACGTGCGCGGGCTTCTTGATGCTGTGTTCGAAGACTACCGGGACAAGGTCGAGCTACAGTTGAAGAGTCTCGGCTATGTCTCGGGTTGGCGGCTACTGAACGCATCGGACTTCGGCGTCTCTCAGCTGCGGCCACGGGTCGTCTTTGTGGGCATCCGAAAGGATGTTGCTGATCATTTCGAATGGCCAGTTCCGCAGGCGATTGAGCCTCCGACCGTCGGCGAATTGCTCTACGACTTGATGGCGGCAAACGGCTGGCGGGGTGTTGACCAGTGGCGCGAACGAGCCAACTCCATCGCACCGACGCTAGTGGGTGGCTCCAAGAAGCACGGTGGCCCTGATCTCGGTCCTACTCGAGCTCGTCGTGCATGGGAGTCGCTCGGCGTGGATGGTCGTGGGCTCTGGGATGCGGCGCCGGATCCGGATTTCGTTGGAATGCCACGCCTGACGGCGCAGATGACCGCACGCGTTCAGGGCTTCCCGCATGACTGGCAGTTCTCCGGACGCAAGACCGCGGCCTATCGGCAGATTGGCAATGCCTTCCCGCCTCCTGTCGCTCGGGCCGTGGCGGGTCAGATCGGCATTGCCTTAGCCGCCAAACGTGTCATCAGGGTTGCCTGATGTACGGGCGCGTTGAGTTCGCAGAGGCTCGAAAGGCCTTCCACAACGCTCTGCTGCAAAGCTGCCTGACAATCGATCCGCAGGGCAGACCCAGCAATTGCGACGGCTCCAATCAGACAAGCATCAAGCTCGCGAAGGGAATCGCAGACCTGCTGAAGGCGGAGACCGTTGGTGAGCGCGCGGCCGGACAGACCTCGGGAAACCAGTTTGAGGCGATATGCGCGGAATTCGTGGACAGTACATTCCGCCAGCTTGGCCATCTCAGGCCCGGCAATTGGCAAGTCCTGCACGTGAAAGGGCGCAACCGGCTTGAGATTGCGCGCTATGAACAGTACTCGCACCTGGTCGCTCTGGACCGCGCTGCCAAGAACGATCCGGAACTTGCGGCAGCTCTTGGCAGTGACTACACGATCACTCCCGACGTCGTCGTTGTGCGCAACGTCGAAAGCGACGATGCCGTCAACAGCCCGGTGATGCTCGTAGATGACAGCGTCGCGACCCTGGCGAGCCTTCGGGAGCGGGAGGGCGGCCTCCCGCTTCTCCATGCGAGCATCTCCTGTAAGTGGACGATTCGCAGCGACCGCGCGCAGAATGCCAGGTCGGAGGCGCTGAACCTGGTTAGCAATCGTAAAGGTCCACTGCCTCACATCATGGTCGTTACGGCAGAGCCGACACCCAGCAGACTGGCGTCGATTGCCTTGGGCACCGGCGATGTTGACTGTGTCTACCATTTCGCGCTCTATGAACTGCAGCAGACGGTGGAAGCGCTCGGCATGCATGATGCTGCGGACGCTCTCGCAGTCATGGTTGAAGGCGATCGTCTCAAGGACATCTCCGACCTACCGCTCGACCTGGCAGTCTAGAACGCGCACTGGTCACGGCGGCACGTGCCTGACTTCAAGTTTGAATCGCAGCACTTCCTATGATGACGCCTGCGATCATGCATAGCATTCCTCCGGTGTCCTGAAGCAGCTTGATAAGCGCAAGCGCTGATGCACCCGGCCCAGGTCGGCTGCTGAATGGAAGCAGGGCCACTCTACGTGCGGCCATGTGTCTCAAGGAGATGGTTCACTTGGATGAAGTCCTTCCGGGCGAGAAGAACACCGGTCTATCTCTGGGGGCCGAGGAGCTGCGGCTGTACCAGCGACTCGCCAAGATCGCCCCGGCGGCGGCGACCATGTTCATGGATGCGACGCGCTTGATGAGCATAGGGACGCAGATCGAATCGCGAGCGCACCTGGTCGCGCACCTCGTGAGGGAGATCGAGTCGACGCTCACTGCGATGCTTGATCCCCAGGGAGGGAAGAACGACGCCGGCGAGCCCGATGGCGAGGGTGCGAAGCGGAAACGAATCATCGAAGCGCTGGAGCTCGGCACTGATGAGGCGTGGGTGGAGCTCGCCTCCAAGCGCAACCGAGAGGAGCTTCGGCCGGCAGGGTGGGCACATCGAGACAGCTCCAGCCTGGATCGACTGCGTGGGACTGACAACGATTTCGACAGGTTCTGGCGGCTGCACTCAGCGATGTTCGATGCTCTTCTCGACGTGTTCGAGCGGCGCTCCGTGTTCATCCAGCAGCACATCAGCGAGATCGTCCGCCGCGGTCCGACCGCGAAGTCGGCCGAGGCCCTGGCTGCTCGCATGCCGAGGGACCTCGTTACAATGCGTGAGCTGTTCGCACAATGCGCGGATCCTGCATGGTTGGGGCCCCTGCACAACGTCGGACTGTTGACCTGTCCGCCTGAGCCTGTGACTACCGCTGAGGGGAAGCGCTACTCCAGCTGGCCGGCCGGGGACTACTTGACCCAGATGGCCTCGGTGCAGGCAGCACAGGACGAGGTTACGGGAATCCTGGAGACTCTTTCGCCGACCGAGAACATATACGCCTACCAGAACGTCGTCGACGCTGCGAAGCAGATGTCGGCGTCACGCGCTGCACGTCTTGTGGCACAGGTCGAACGAGGCATCGCGCTCGCCTCGCGCCTGCCTTCCCAGCGCGACGTCGCTGAACTGGTGTCGAATCTGGCTTCTGGCGGGGCACTCGACGAAGCCTATCTATTAGCGACGCCGCTCCTCCGACTCGACGCTCGAGAGGGACCGCTCACTCGCGACCTAGTCAGCCAGTACGGTGATTGGGGGTTCGGTGAGGCATGCAGTGGAATCAGCGGCGCCCTCATAGACGCGGACCCGGAGAGGGCGTTGAGCCTTGCGGCCGATCTTCTTGAGGCAGCTGTCGCTCTCGTGAACGGTGAACGCGACGCCCAATGGGACATGTCCGAATACTGGCGCCCGGACATTCGTGACAGCGACGACAACCGCGATTCCGAACCACGCAATGCCCTGGTGTCGTTCGTGCGAGACGCCGCCTTGAAGTGCGCAGTCTCCGGGCGAATGACAATCGCCGAGTGCGTCGAGCGACTCACAGAACGCAAACCCATGGTGTTCACGCGCGTTGCCATCGATTTGCTTGCTCAGCATCCCGCCAACGACGTGGACTTGACTACCAGCTATTTCTTGTCAGGGATTCGCGACGACGAGGAGCGCACCAGCCTGGAAATGGTCAGACTCCAGTCTGTTGCCTACCCGATCGTCCCCGAAGCTGCCAGGGACGAGTTCCTGCGCACCGTCTTCGAAGGACCCGAACTGGAGGAATGGCGAGCAAGGTTCTTCGAGTGGAAGGGCTCGACCCCATCTGCCGAGGATGAGGATGGCTATATACGCGCATGGCGCGCGAGGCGCCTCTTCCCGGTCAAGGACTGCCTGCCAGCAGAGCACCTTTCTGAATACGAGCGAATGGCGGAGACACTCGAAACGCAGCCCGCATGGGATGACTATGCTCAGTTCAAGGTCCGCAGCGGATGGGGTGATCGCCCGCCTGTGGACCGCGAAACACTTGCCGGGATGACGGTTGAAGAACTTACGGCGTATCTCAGGGATTGGGCTCCTGAGAAGGAGGACGACTTTCTGGGGCCCACGATCCGAGGCCTGGCCTCCCAAGTTCAATCCATCATCGAATCTGATCCGGGCAGCTTCGCCCCCGTCGCACCCGAATTCCTCGATCTCAAACAGGACTATGTGAACGCCGTGATTCGCGGGTTCGAGCAAGCGCTGCGGAACAAGACGGAGTTCCAGTGGGACGGCGTCATCGATCTCCTGCGGGGATGCACGCTGGAACATCGCTACGAGTACACGGGGTCCGGCCGCACCGAGGGCGATGAGACACTTGCCGCGTCGGCGAGCCTGCTGGCAGACGGCATGCTGTCTCAGGTTGCGCCTATCCCAGCATTGCTCTTGCCCAGCGTGTGGGAGATTCTCTTGCCCGTTTTTGAGGACCCGAACCCCACCGAAGCGCATGAGGCGGAGTTCGGCGGAACGAACATGGACCCTTTCACGCTGTCGCTCAATACGGTTCGCGGGAAGGCGGCTCATGCTCTGATGGCGTACATGGTCGAAGCTGCAAAGCAGGATGGCGTGTTCGACCTGGACCTGGAAGACCGACGCGGCATTTCGTCGCGTCCTGAGGTGGCGGAGAAGCTCGAACAACTCCTCGACATCACTAACGAGAAGTCGCTGGCGGTGCGCGCGGCAATCGGCGCTCGCCTGGATTGGATCGCCATCGTTGATCCCGAATGGCTGCGCGCACACTGGGAGAGCCTCTTCCCCGCCCTTGACATGGCGCGCCGCCACGTCGTGTTCGACGCGTACCTGACCTTCGGTACCATACGCACGCCGATCTTGCCGGACTTGCGCAGTGAATACCACTTCCGTGCTGCGCACATCGCTGAGGAACTACCGGTAGTCTGGGAGCGGAACGAGCCAACCCTAGCTCTGGCCAGGCACATCGTCGTCTTGTATCAGATTGGAGCGATCGAGCTAGATGATGAGCTCATGGACCTTCTCTACGCCGACTCAGCGCAGCCCTTCTGGGAGACCGCGTCAGTCCATCCACCGCGTCTGGCTTCGGCTCGCAGGGACGCGAAGGAGCAGGTGGAGCCGGCTTTCCTCGATCGTGCATGTGCTCTATGGGAACGTCGGATTGGGCTCGCGGAACAGGCCAATGCCGTGGGATCGCTCGAAGCGCATCGTGACGAGATCGTCGCGTTCGGCGCGATGGTGGACTCTAGCCTGTTCCCGTCTGATTGGTGGCTGACACAACTTGAGCGAGTGCTTGCACTTGTCCACTGGGTTGAGCCCGACTACGTGGTCATCCAGAGCCTCGCTGAAGATGTCGTCACGCATCCGGGTCGAATCGTCGATGCAGCAACGGATTTGTTGGTCCACGACCCTGAAGGCTATGTCCATCAATCCTCGCGCCGAGAGTACCTGACCATTGTTGAGGCTGGGGTCAGTTCGACTGATCCGGCTGTACGGGCCAAGTCTCGCGAGCTGGCGAACCGTCTTGCAGCCAAGGGGATGAGCGGTTTCCAGCAGTTCGCGCTGTCGGAGAATTGGGGCCGAGTCTGATACCGGTCGTGCGAGGCCGATTCAGTGGGCGGACGCATGCCGCCGTCAGGACGCTGGGATGGCCATGAGCGCGGCCCTTCCCAAGGCGGTCGGCCGTTCGGCACTCACCCGGCGGTGCGCACCTTCCTCAGGGCCTCTGCAGGGCCGTCAGCCGCCGGCAAGACATGGACGTCGATTTCCGGATGGGCGCAGAGGAACTGACGGTTCGGAGGACCTGGCGCTTCGCGGTCGGTCGGACCCCTCCGATTTGTCGCCCGATTTGTCGCCCAAATACATGGTGACTGTTGGTACTCGTTGGTACCTATTGGGACTCGCCGCAGCTCCGCTGTACCAACGAGTCCCAACGAGTCCCAATAGTCACAAGCACAATCAGGATTCGAATTCCCTTGGGGGCACCATAAAACCGCAGGTCAGAGGCCTGAAATTCCCTGTTGCGTGCTTGAAATCGGGCAACCAATCACGCTCCTCTGAGGGCCAGACACAGGGCAAAACCGCAGCTCAGAGGCCGTTTCAATCTCATTTCGGCGCCCGGAATCCGGAATCGGTCATCGAGATCGATTTGTCGCCCGATTTGTCGCCCGATTTCACGGGCAGTCCGTCTAATGCGAAATGGGCGGGCTGACCTGCGCAAAGAGGTCGGCAAGCGCTGCCTGGTGAGGGTGGGGAGAGCCCGAATACTCGCCATTCACTCGCCTATTGGCGGCAGAACAGCCATTCACCCGCCTCGGGGATGGCGGATTCCGCCCGCGCGTGAAGGTGGCTCCTCGTGGCCGATTGCCGACATCTGGCTCAATGGGCACCGATCTGTACGGACTGGAGGTGCCGTCGACGCTCCCGGTGGCGCATTGAGCTGGAGGCGTGTCATGCAGAAGTAGGTAAGATGTGGGGTGAAGGTTCTGCAGACTGCTCAACTGTGGGTTGGACAGAGGCCTAGCAAGACCACGATGTGAGACCGCCGGGGGTCGTTGAGATCAGGGGGAGCGAATGGTCCGTTTCAAGGTGCCAGGCGAAGACTCGGCGAGTGTAGAGTCCCCATCGCTCTTGTTCCGAGACCTGCCTCGCGACGAAAGCATTAAGTTTCTGTGGGGTCACCAGGAGAAGATGCTTGATGACTACTACGCCAATCACCTAGAGACACCGGATGTGGCTCTGGAGTTGCCTACTGGGTCAGGCAAGACCCTGGTAGGCTTGCTCGCTGCGGAGTATGCGCGTCGAAAGCACGTCGCAGCTGTCGTCTTCCTATGTCCCACTCGGCAACTCTGCAAGCAAGTGGACGAGCAGGCCGAACGCTACGGTATTCCAACCGTGAATCTGACGGGTAGTCACCGCAACTGGAGCCAGAAGGACGTCTACCGCTTTCAGCAGGGTCAAGCGATTGCAGTTGCCACCTACAGCACCGTGTTCAACTCCAACCCCGCGATTCAGGGTGTTGACACCTTCGTCTGCGACGACGCCCACGCTGCGGCGGACTACGTGTCCGGCCTCTGGACGCTTGAAATCTCCCGCGAGGATCATCCGGGCCTGTTTGACGGGGTCATGGGTCTACTGGCACCGATTCTTCCCACCAATGTGGCAGTGGCCATCGAAAGTGCGCACGAGCAGGACGCGGTTGACTTGGTTTCTCTCATTCGACTCCACGAGTACATGGACCGGCTGAAGGCGCTGATGTCGCGCTTCGCCAGCGAGGACGACGGTCTCAAGTGGGCTTGGGGCGAGATAGCGGCCCACATTGATGGGTGCTGTCTGTACTGCTCCTCGCGGAAGATCGAGATCCGGCCCGTAATACCCCCCACCGACACTCATCAGCTGTTCAAGGGCGCGCGGCAACGCGTCTATATGTCTGCGACTCTCGGTGAGGACGGCGATCTTGAGCGCGCATTCGGACGACGCAACATCTCGCGACTTCCGATACCCGAAGGCTGGGAGACCCGTGGAACTGGCCGACGCCTGGTCATGCAACCAGGGCTGAGTATCGAAAACCCGAGAGCTGCCGCCATCAGAATCATGCAGCATGCCGGCAGAGGACTATGGCTCGCGAACAGTTCAGTCGCCCAAGTGCGCATCAGTCGAGAACTGGAGGAGGCCGGATTCGCGGTCGTTGGACTGACAAATCGAGACGGCATGAGCGACGCTTTCGCACGTACCGCCAACCCCGCAGCAATGGTAGTTGCGTGCCGCTATGACGGAATCGATCTCCCCGGCGATCTATGCAGGGTGGCGGTCGTTGAGGGACTCCCTCGTTCACTTGGGCTGCAGGAGCGATTCCTCTACGAGAAGCTGCAAGCACAGGCGGAGCTTCGCGACAGAATCAGGACTCGCGTCGTCCAGGCGTTCGGTCGCTGCACCCGAGACGAGACGGACTACTCGCTTGTCTTGGTAGTGGGTGGATCGCTGCACAACTGGCTCGCAATACCTGCGAACACTCGGGGCATGCACCCCGAGAGCCAAGCGGAGATTCAGTTTGGAGCGAGTAACTCTCTTGAGACTACCGAGGACGAGTTCGTTGAACTGTGCGTGTCCTTCCTGGATGAGCGAGACACGAGGCAGGAGGTCGACCGGGGCGTGCGGGCTCTCCGTGACCGCTGCACCAAGGTAAGCGATGCGGAGGCGGGGCAACTCGTGGTGGCTGCACGTTACGAGATTGACTACTCGCACTTGATGTGGCGTGCCGACTACGCAGGAGCACTCGCGGCCGCCGTGAAGGTGCTCGACTCGCTGGAGGGCGGAGAGGAACTGCGCCCATACCGTGGCTTCTGGTACCACGCGGCAGCGGTTGCATCCTTCCTCGCATGGAAGGATAGCGGCCAGTCGCAGCACCGGGACAAGTGCATAGAACTTATACGCGGAGCCAAGGCATGCTCACACACGGTTACTTGGCTCTCTCAAGTCGAGGCGATGCTTGTCGGTACGCTCGAGCTCGAGAGTGCGCCAGCACAAGAATCCGCAGTACTTGTCGCTGAGGTTACGCGTTTCCTCGACAAGTATCGCTTGCTGGGATCCCGATTCGATTCGCGAGTCAGCGAGACGCGTGGGCTGCTCACAAGCTCCGTTGCCAAGGACTTCGAGCGCGGCCTGAAGTCACTGGGCCAGATGCTCGGTGCGCAGGCATCGCGGCCGACGGGCAGCGGCGCACCAGACGGTCTGTGGGTCTTTGACACCTTCGCAGTGGTGCTCGAGGCCAAGAGCGACTCCAGCCCTGACAGGGCTGTCTCCATCGACACGGTCCGTCAGACCCTGACGCATGAGACGCGGGTGCGAGCTGACAGCCAGCTCGGCAGTCTCCCGGTGGACACACTCCTTCTCACGCCACAGGCCACGATCGACCGCGAGGCCGCCAAGATCGCTGGCAACATACGTGTACTAGCGCCTGCGGACGCACTTGCGCTGTTAGACGTTGCTGCAATCGCGCTCGGTGAGATACGAGCCGTCGCGACCAGCACCATGCATGACTCGCTCGCTTCTCTGATAACGAGTGTGTACTCGCAGCGAGGTCTGTCGGCGGTCGACCTGCGCAAGCGACTTGTCAACACGTCGCTTTCGTCGCTGCCGGTGGCATAATTGTGGGAATAGCGGCCCCGTCCAACCCTGAGATCGAGCGGACAACGCTCCGCGTCGCCTCTCATCTCAAGGAACGTTAGGCCGAAGGGGGAGGCGTGGCGCGCCAGAAGATCGAGATGGAGCCCGGCGGCATATCGCCCGTGCAGCGCGATCTCTGGGTAGCTGCGGTCGAGAAGCTCGACGAAGCGACTGCCGCCGTAGAACAAATGGGCGCAGCACAAGACAGGATTGAGTTTGAAGCGGGATGGACGCGCCTCGTGGACTCTCTGGAGGAGTTCTGGGCGCGTTTCTTCGATGAGGGGAAGTCCCGTTTTCCGAGCTTCCAGCCGTGGGCGGGCGCGGTGCTGTCCTTCAGGAAGTCCGAGCCCCTGCTCCAGTATCTCGTCCAGGCGAGACACCAGAGCCAGCACGGCAGGATAGCTCTTGTTTGGGAGGAGGGTCGGCTACAGGTGGCTCCCGGGTTCTCTGGTGCAATCCGGGGGTTCCAGGCGTTTGAGGACGGGACATTCGAAATCGACGCTGTGCCAGCTCACCCATCTGTACCGTCACCGACTCTCATCCACTCACCGGGTCGCCCACATCTGCCGCTGATTGAGAACAAGAAACACGGCGGCAGGTTCGCACCTCCCACAGCCTATCGGGGCCAATTACTTCAGGATGCCTCTCCGGCCACCGTGGCCCGAATCGGCATTGACTACTACTCGGGGGTTGTAGCGGGAGCCTTGGAGAAGTTCGGCGGCCAGTCGGCATCCTTGGCCTAACCCGCGCGTCCACCGCGACAAACCGCAGCGGAGAGCGGTAGGCTGAAGGGAAGCGTATGGGCTGGTGTTTGCGGGTGATGCGCAACTACGCTAGGCACACTGCAGAGGGGGAAAGCCACATGCGGCGACGCATCCTTGAGCTCGCAATCTCCGCTTGGTTCTTCATCGCATGGCCCGCACTCGCTAACGCTGACTTCAGTGATTATGCGAATGCGAACGCCACTCGGGCGGCTGCAACGACTGCGGCGAGTGCCGCGACACAATCAGCCCTGATCTACGGCGGAGCCATAGTCTTGGCTGGAGTCGCCATTGGGGTAGGTCTCTACCTTGGATTGCGGAATAGGAAGTAGTCCGTCCAGAGGACCAGACGATGGGCGCAACTGTGGAAACTCGCGACGACGTATACCGTGAGTTTGGCGTGGCGGGTGAGATCGCTCAGGCCATGGAACATGATCTCGGCAGGGTGCTGCTCGCACACAAGGGTCTTGAGGAGCGGGTGTATCTCTTCGATGAGCCCTGGAAGCCTGAGGAAGCTTTCGTCGAGTCGGTTCGGCGCAATACTCTCGGATCCACTTTCTACCAGGAACCATTCTGGGGTCTAGACTAGGCGAGATTCACAGCCGACTATTCGGCCGTGAGCTCTACTGCCGCTCATGGCGTAGACTCGGGGTGACTGCATGGTCTGCGCATTGACGGGGGAATGGCATGCTCGAAGAGAGGCGCATTCTGCGGCTGCGCTACATCGCTGACTCCGAAGTTGACCTGGACGAGGTCGACCTGCTCGCGACCGCACCCTACGTTGGACACGAGCCGGGCGCCTACCACCGCCGAAATCATCGCCAAGCTCGTGAAGCTGACCGAATTCATCGCGGATCGTGTTCTCTCGGGATCACTGGGGAAGTGCCAACGAGACTCAGAGGACACTACTGGACCGACCGCAACAGCAGCGGCGAGCTTGATTACGCAGTGCGGTCGAGTCAGATGGCCGAGGACTTTGACAGGGCGGTCCGTCTATTCACGATGGCGGACGCTCAAGGTGGCCACCAGTGAAGGGGAAGGGCAAAGACGCAGGAGACACTGCACGCGACTCGGTCGCACATGCAGCCCTTCTGCCTCTTACTCCCATCTACGTCACCTCTGATCACGAAACGTATGTCAATGCCATCGAGACTGCCCTCAAGGAGAACAGCGGCTCTGCCATCCGCAACATCGCCCTTACGGGCAGCTATGGCGTGGGGAAGAGCAGCATTCTTCAAGAGGTTGCCGACCGGCATGACGACAAAGTCGTGCAGGTATCCCTCTCGACCCTCGGCTTCTCGGATCTGCCGAAGTCGGATTCCGCTTCAGGTGCGCCAGTTACGAAGACGAACCTGATACAGAAAGAGATCGTCAAGCAGCTGCTCTACAGGGAAGATCCGGCCAAGATGCCCGGCTCGCGCTTTCGTCGCATCGGCCGATTCAAGTTCTGGCGTCAGGCCTTGGAAGCCGCGCTGGTTGGTTTCGTCACAACACTCGTATTCTTTCTGGCGGGCTGGACTCAAAGACTAATTGTTCTCGTGCCGTCGGATATCAAGCTCGGCGGTTACGCGCACGCGGCCGTGTTCTTCGCTGCGACAGCTCTTGCGCTTGCGCTTGAATGGTTGTTTCACAATCGCATCCGGATTGAGAAGCTCTCTGCTGGCGCGGCTACCATCGCCCTGTCTGGGGAGTCGGGGACGTACTTCGACGAGTACCTAGATGAGATCGTCTACTTCTTCGAGATCACTGGTAGAGACATCGTCATATTCGAGGACATCGATCGTTTCGACGATCCTCATATCTTCGAGACCCTCCGAGCACTCAATAGCTTGCTGAATCGCGCGGGCCAGTTGAAGGGTCGCAAGATTCGCTTCATTTATGCCATCAAAGACAGCATCTTCGACAAGCTCGGCGTGCGGGCCGCCGCCGAAGAGGGTGACAGTGATTCGCCCGAGAGAGTCGATGCGGTTGATCGCGAGATGGCTCGGACCAACCGCACCAAGTTCTTTGACCTTGTCATTCCTGTCGTCCCGTTCATCACTCACCGCAATGCTCGGGACCTCATGGATCGGGTGATGAAGCAGTCCGGTTCGACGATATCGAGCGAGCTGATTGACCTGTCCGCTCAGCACTTGGTCGACATGCGGCTGATCAAGAACGTACATAACGAGTTTGTGATCTTTCGCTCAAAGGTTCTCGATGGTGAGGGTGGCGGGCTTGGCCTGAGCGAGGACGCCCTGTTCGCCATGATGCTCTACAAGAGCACACATCTGAAAGACTTCGAGAACATCAAGATCCGCGAAAGCCGACTTGATGTTCTCTATGAGGATTATCGACAGCTGGTAGCAGAGAACATGGCCGGGCTAGCGTCGGATGAGGCCAACGTGCGACGGCGCGTGGCTAGTCTTGACTCGGTCGAGAGTCGAAGTGCGGCTCTCGGACAAGATCTATTGGACTACATCGATCGACTCCAGCGACAGTTGAGCGCCAATGAGACTGTGTTCACGTATGCGAATGCAAACATCAATGCCGACCACCTCAAGACCAAGGAGTTCTGGGAAGGCCTCTTGGCTGGCGAACAGCCCGTTGTGGTGAACATGCGGCAGCCGAACAACCATATAGCAGCGTTCAGCTTGACCCGTGCCGAGCTGGAGTTGGCACTTGGCAAGTCGCTCTCACCGAAGAACTGGGAGATGAGCGATCGAGCGCAGCTGCGAGAGCGTCTCCAGAAGATCAGGCAGGATCGCGAATTCCTTCGGTCGGCTGGTATGCGCGATCTCTTTGATCGCGAGGAGTTCAAGCTGACCAAGGTGGATGCGGGGCAATTCTCATTCCGTGAACTTGTGGCCGATCATCTGGGCTCGAACCTGGCGCGTCAACTCGTTGCGGCCGGTTACATCGACCGCAACTTCACTCTCTACACCTCGACCTACTACGCGAACAGAGTCAGTTCGCAGGCGATGAACTTCATGATTCACAACATCGATCCGAACTTGATGGATCCGCATTTCGAGCTGAGCTCGGCCGATGTGCAGGCGGTATTCCGCGAGCGCGGCGAGTCCGTTCTGCGTCAGCGCGGGATGTACAACATCAACGTGCTGGACCACCTGCTAGAGAAGAAGGACACAAGGGTTGAGGCTCTCGTGCGGTCTTTGATGATCGATGGCGAAGATGAGCGAGTGTTCCTCGTTTCCTACTTCGCGGGTGGGGCTCAACTGGACGCTCTCGTCCGCAAGCTCGCGGAGAGATGGACCGCCATCTTTAGATTCATTCTCAATGACGCTCAACTTGGAGATGAAGTACAGTCTCGCCTGGTAAACGTCGCTCTTGGAAGCATCGTTGATGAGCTCGAATACGAGAGCGATGAAGCCGTTCGCGAGTACTTTGAGGGCTATTATGCAGAACTCCAAGTGCTCACTTCAGAAGACACGACTGCCGAACGCGCGGCGATTGTTGCGAAGCTATTCGCGGCAGCCGACGTACGTATTGCGGAGCTCATTGGGATCGCTCCCGAGGTGCGTTATGCGATGGTGGCTTCAAATCGCTACATCATCAGTCGCGACAATCTTGTGCTTGCTCTGGGTGAGCCTGCGAGCTTGGCCCTCGATACCATCAAGACGACGGACGAGGTTGTCTACGCCTACGTCATGGACAACCTGCCTGGCTACTTGGAGGCACTGGTCGAGGATGAACCGTCCGTTTCAATCGTCACGGCCGACGATTTCGGAGCCATCCTGAGTGACGTCGCTGAGCACGATGGAAGTCAGCTCGCTCGGGTGATCGCTCTGGCCGCGCCTGATTGCATGATCCAAGACCTCGAGGAAGTTCCGCAGGTCGCATGGCCATTCTTGGCCGAGGGCAATCGCTTTCCGGCAACCTCTGCAAACGTGTTCGCATATGTCGCGCAGGATGGACGGCTCGACGAGCATCTTGCGGGTCTGCTAACAGCGGCGGAATCGATCGTCGTCGCCGAGGATACCGAAGAGTCCTACAAGACAGCCTTGGCCAAGTACATCCTTGACGCCAAGGATGTGCTGCCAGATCCCGCTATTCGGACACAGTTGGTCGTTAGCCTCGGACTGGGCGACTGGCTGCCGGGGGACGCGGTTCCGAAGGAGTCGGGCCAACTCATCGGCATACTCGTTGAGGCCAAGGTTGTTGCCGACGACGAAGACACCTTCGAACTTGCGGCGGACATGGACTGGGCAACACGCGAATACCTGATCAGCAAGTCAAAGGACTTCGTTTCGTACATGACCCCCGCGCAGATCCCTGAGGACGAGGTTGCGCCGCTGATTCGTAGTTCAATCATCCCCAAGGTTGTGAAGACCGCATTGCTCGCTCGCCCGGCCGAGTTCACGGCGGACGCTGATCGGGTAACGCTGACGGTGCTCGCTCAGTACGCACTGGAAGAGGAATCGCGAGTTCCCGTGGCGGAGCTGAATCGATGGGCGTGTGCCCGCGTCGAATCTGCCCTGGTCGTGCAATTGCTGTCCAACATGTTGCTGGGTGTGTCGGAGGCCGAGCTGACGCAACTACTGGTCTCCCTTGGTGGTGACTATGCCGCCGTGTCGGCACGGAACGGCAGACGGCCGAAACTGGTCAACACTGAATCGAATCTTGCGCTGATCGACCGACTCAAGCAGTTGGGAATCGTGAGCTCACATGAGGTTGTCGGCAATAAGCTCAGGGTCAACATGAGGAAGGCCTAGTGGCCAACCGCAAGAGCGCCTGCCGACCGAAGAGGTCTACATCCTTCCTGCTGGGGGAAGAACGACAGCACTGGTCAGCTCCGCAACAACTCAACAGTCAATAGTGGAGTTGGAGTTGCCCCGCTCTTGTTGACACCTCGACTTCAGACAGCGACCGCTGCCAACGCCCACACAAACGCGCCCACTAAGTCTGGCCACTGAACGACAACACGCCGTTGCGCACGGTAATCGTCTTACGGCGGCGCACTCTGTGTCTGTCCGGGATTTGTTGCCCGATTTGTTGCCCAAATACATGGTGACTATTGGTACTCGTTGGTACCTATTGGGACTCGCCGCAGCTCCGCTGTACCAACGAGTCCCAACGAGTCCCAATAGTCACAAGCACAATCAGGATTCGAATTCCCTTGGGGGCACCATAAAACCGCAGGTCAGAGTGCCTGAGTGGCCCGATTTCGAGCGTGAAATCGGGCCACAATTGTCTTCGGGCCGAAAGCGGTTGGAGGCTAAAAGCGCAGGTCAGAGGGTGTGTA